>DYTE01000021.1 GCA_020726135.1 Rickettsia conorii | reverse complement strand
GCTGGATAAATACGTTTATCAGATATTTTTCTATCTAAAATTATTTCTGAATTACCAGTACCTTTAAATTCTTCAAAAATCACCTCATCCATACGAGATCCTGTTTCTATAAGTGCTGTACCTATTATTGTTAAGGAACCTCCATTTTCTATATTACGTGCTGCACCTAATAATCTTTTTGGTCTTTGTAATGCATTTGCATCAACTCCTCCAGTTAAAACTTTACCAGAAGACGGAAGTACAGTGTTGTAAGCTCTTGCAAGACGAGTAATTGAATCGAATAATATTACCACATCTTTTTTATGTTCCACAAGTCTCTTGGCTTTTTCTATAACCATTTCAGCAAGTTGCACATGCCTTGTTGCAGGTTCATCAAATGTTGAACTAACAACTTCACCTTTAACAGATCTCTGCATATCTGTTACTTCTTCTGGACGTTCATCTATAAGCAAAACAATTAAATATATTTCAGGATTATTAGTAGTTATAGCATGAGCAATATTTTGTAATAACACAGTTTTCCCAGTTCTTGGGGGGGCTACTATTAAAGCTCTTTGTCCTTTTCCCATAGGAACCATAACTTCAATAATTCGTGTACTCAAATCCTTTTTATCATTCATCTCAAGTGATAATTTTTCATCAGGATATAATGGAGTTAAATTATCAAAATGAATTCTATGATAAGCTTTAATAGGTTCTTCAAAATTTACACTATTAATTTTCAATAATGCAAAATAACGTTCTCCAGGTTTTGGCGCTCTAATTTGTCCTTCAACTGTGTCCCCCGTTCTTAGACCCAATTTACGAATTTGATTTGGTGATACATAAATATCATCTGGACCAGCTAAATAATTAACTTCATATGATCTCAAAAATCCAAAGCCATCAGGTAAAATTTCAAGCACTCCTTCTCCTGATATTAAACCGCCTTTTTCAACATATTTCTTTAAAATTGCAAATATTAATTCTTGTTTCAACATTGAGGAAAAATTTTCTATTTCCAATTTTTCAGCCTGAGCTTGCAATTCTTCAGGGGATTGACGTTTAAGTAATTTTATATTGATAATTACATTATTTTTATTATTTGCTGTATTATCTTTTGATTCTTGATTTGTGATATTATTCTTTATAGTCATGAAATTATTTTAATTGAATTGAAGATTTATAAAATTGACGAAAGGAAAGAATGAATTATTTTACTAGATTATATTTATCTGAATTTTATTTTAAGAATATAACGAGATTATACATAAATATCTTGAATTTATTAAAATGTCAATAAATTCAGAATATTGTTTAAATTATTTTTCTTTAACTAGATATTTTTCTAATTGAGATACATCTAAAACACCAGAAATAATTTCATCGTTTATAATATAAGTTGGAACAGATTGGATTTTTACATTAGTAGCAATATCCATATTATGTTTAACAAGTGATTTTATATCATCATTTTCCATTTCATCCATAATTAGAGAAACATCTAAATTATTTTTATGCAATAATTCTTCTAATGAGTGCTTAGTTAATTGATTCATAGATAATATAGCATTATGTATTGAAACAAGTTTACTTGGAGCAATCTTATTTATAACAAAAATTAATCTAACTAAATAATCAGATATTTCTCCCAAAATAGGTGTAGGTCTCAAAATAAATTTCACATCTTTATTAGATTCAAGAAAATTTGCGATATATTTCCCAGCTTTTCTACAATAAGAACATGAATAATCAAAAAAACATATAATAATTTTGTTAGAATCTTTTTTTCCAAGTACAATACTAGCTTGCATATCAGTCAAAATATCTTTATTATTTTTTATATATTGTTTAGATTTTAATGTATTTTCTTTTAATTTATTTTTTTTAAAATTCTCGAACGATTCAATAATGATATTTGGATTATTAAGTAAATATTCCTTAATTACCCCTTCTATCTTCTCTTTATTCTCAAGAGACATATCTAAAATTTTATCAGTATCATTAATATTAGAATCAGAAACAATTATTGTTTTAGCAGACAAATCTTTCGTAGTAAAAGATTTAAAATAAATATATGTAAAAATTGTTGCTATAAAAAATAATGCAATTAAACATAATTTAATAATATTATACATTTCAAATAATTAATTAAAAATTTAAAGATTGATTTAAGTTAATTTTTACTATCAACAAAATAATAATCCACAATATATATTTAATTTATAGATAATTGTTTAAATAAATGAATAGCAAAAAAATATCATCAGAATTAATATTCTATTCTTCCATCATTTGCTTACGAAATAACTTTCTTTTTCTTCTTACAGTTTCTTGTTTTTTTCTAACTCTTTTTACAGAAGGTGCTTCATAAAATCTTTTACCTTTTAAAACACGGAACAATGCTTCCTGTTGAGATTTCTTTTTTAAATCTCTTATACCCTTCTCACCATTTCCTGCAAAAACACATACAAATACAGCCAAGTTAATAACCCCTTCTAAACAAATTTGAATTTCTTATAATATTATATATTTATATGATATAATATGATATGTTAAAAGTCAAGAATTTGAACTCAACATAGTTAAATTGTTTTAAATGATAAAAATCATATCAGGTGCTTATAAAAATTGTGTCATATCTAAATTTAAAAATTCTAAATATAGACCTACAACCTCTAGGTTAAAAGAAGCTATATTTAGCATATTGGAATCAAGTGAATTTAAACAATATAATATTTTTTCAAATCAAACAGCTTTATTAGATCTATTTTGTGGATCTGGTAGCCTTGGTTTTGAAGCAATATCTCGTGGAGCAAAATTTGTAACTTTCATAGATATTAATAAAGAAAATTTATATTATATAAAAAAATCTGCAGAATCATTATCTATATTAAATGATTGCAAGATATTAAATCTCAGTTCGTTAAAATTACCTGAAGCTACAATGCAATACGATCTTGTTTTCATCGATCCGCCTTATCATAAAAATCTAGCATATTTATCTATATGTGAACTTATAGATAAATCATGGCTAAAAAATAATAGTCTTTTAGTTGTAGAACTTGCAAAAACAGATGATTTTTCAATAGAGGATTTAACCTCTATAAATATTATAAAATCAAGAATTTATGGAAATAGTAAACTTATCATTTTAAAATTTACTCAAGTCTAATTTCATATATTCATCATAATTTGAATAAGTAACTTCTATTGGATTCTTTAATTTATGTTTAAACCAAGTAACTTGTCTTTTAGCATATTGTCTAGTTTTTGTTTTAGCATCAGTTAAAGCCTCTTTTATTGTTATTTCACCATTTAAATAAGATAATATTTGTTTCGCACCAAGTGCATTTAAATTAACATTGTTAATATCAAAATTCTTTTTGATATTATTCAACTCATCTATAGCTCCATTTACAAAAATATTTTCGAGTCTTTTATTACAATTTTGATATAAAAATTCTCTATTAGGATGGATACAAATTATTTTAAATATAAAATCTTTTAAAATTTTATGTTTTTCTTCTGCTTGAAAATCGCATAGAGATTTGCCAGTTTGTATAAATACTTCCAATGCTCTTAATGATCTTGCTTTATCTGCCGCTTGTAATTTATTACTAGCGTTTGAATCTATTGATTCCAACTTTTCAAAAAATGCTTTTTGACCTAATGTTTCTTGTAATTTTCTAGTAAATATTCTTATTTTTTCATTAATAGCAGGAATATAATTATATCCATTTATCAAATTATCAATATATAAACCAGTCCCTCCAACAACGATCGGAGTAATATTTTTCATTGATATTGTTTTAATTATGTTACCAACATCTTCTATATATTTCATTACTGAATAATTTTCAGATATTGATAGAAAATTACACATGTGATAATTAATCTCAGATTTATATTCATTAGAAGGTGAGGATGTAAGAATAGGTAATTCTTTATATATTTGCATGGAGTCTGCACCAATAAGTTCACCATTTATTTTTTTAGCGAATGTATGAGCTAAGTCTGTTTTATAGCTAGCAGTTGGTCCGCAAACAACATAAATTAATTTTGAATCTCTTTTCATCAATGTTTTCCTATTATATTTATATATAAATTATATATAAATTTTGTATCTTGACTAGCTATTATAATTTAACTATGCTTTTGTCGATTTTAATTAAATTTAAATATGGAGATAAAAAAATGCCACGTAGTAGTAATCAAAGAAAGAATCATAGTAATGTTGTAGCATTTCAAATTGTTCCAAACACAAAAGGTAAAAGTAAAGTAACTCAATATACAGCAAATTCAATTCCAGATTTATGCGATCAAATATCAAAAAATCAATCTACTACATTCACATTAGAGAGTAAATTAAAAGTAGATGATAAATTAAAAAAATTAACTAATGAGACATCAATATATTTACATCAGAAAGATAAAGATAAAAATCAAGTAGATTTTAATATAATTTATTATATTAATGAAGAAATTAAAATAAAAAAAATGACTTGTACAAAAGAAGATGTTGAACATATTTTTTCATATTTTAATGCAGAACTACATAAATGTACTAATTTAAATTGTCATGAATCTGAATTAACTTCAGGTGTCAAAATTGTTGTTTCACCTAAATATTTAACTTACAAAGAAGAATCTGAATCTCAAGAAAAGCATAGATTGATTCTTAACCCTATAAAATATGCTGTTTCATCTAATGAAATTAAACCTACGTCTAATAATAATCAAGAAATCTTAAAAGCAGCTCATAAGGCGAGATATAAACATATTAAGGAAGTACATCCTAAGATATTAACTCAATATCTTAATGATTTAAATCAAGATCTAAAATTTTTTAAAGATAAGCATACAGAACTAAACATAGAATTAAATAAGTTAGATGAAAAGATAAAAGAACAAGAAAAAAATATTGCTAGTAAGACAACAGAATTAAATAAATTAAACAAACTGAAAAATCAAAAGACAGATTGGGAGAAGAAACAAAAAGAAGTAAAAAAATTACAGAATGATATAGACAAAAATGCTTTAACCCTACAAGAGATAATTAATGAATTAAATGAATTACCATATTGGATAAAATTAACTGAATCAAATATTGAGAGATTAAAATATTCTTCAGATCATTCATATGAAGAATTTATAACAAAATATCCAACTGATATTGATGAATTTATAAAAAATTCAGAAAAATATGTTACATTTAATTATTCTAACATAATTTTAGTTGATTATACATCTAATAAACTACCTCTTATGGTTGCAACTTGTGATATTATTATACCTGGAAATAAGACTGAAATTAATAATGATTTACATAATTCAATTAAAGATAATCATCCAAGAAAGAAGACTGATATTAAGTCAGTATCTAAAAAATTAATATTAGAATTAATGAATTTTTCTAAAGACTTGATTGACTATATAATACCAAAAGGTATAAAAATAATATGTAGAACAGCATTTTATAATGAAGTTGAAAAATGTAACACTAACGAACAGAAGGAGATTCTAAAAAATCTATATTGTATTGAAGAAAAAATATCTATAAATATACTACAAGATGATAAATATGCTTATACTGAGAATACATGTAGTTATCGTTTTTATGTAGATGATTTTCTTCAAATAAATTTATTAGGTTATACATCAATATATTCAAATCCAACTATATATTCAGAGGCAATTGCATAATTAACAATTGGGATTATTGCATGTTTTTTTTAAACTTATAGAAAAATATATAAAACCTAAAACTCCTATCATTGCGCAGATAGGTATGCTTATTAATGCTACAATAAAATCTTGTCTTGTAAAAATTTCACTAGGAATTGTTGTAGCATTATATGTCATCAAAAATCCTATCATTTTGTGAAAAAAATGCCCAAATGACATATTAATACAATTAACAATAGCAACAGCTAAAGCTTCAAATCTTGCTTCTACCATATTTGTTACAATAGAAAATATTAAAGCTTGATAACAACAAACTATTCCAAGGCAAAACATTAAAATTGATGTATAGGTGAAATTTATTTCAGGAAAATATAATAATATTGTAAATATGAATATTGTGCATATAGCTGTAATAATTACCATAATATTCATATTTTTGAAATAATTTGCTAATATTGCAAGTAATGGCCCACCAAAACACATACCAATATATATACAAGATGTTGCTAGATTACTTTCATCATTTGACATTTTATATATTTGTTTAAAAAATGGAATTGACCAGACATCAGCAAAGCCTTCTAAAGCACCCACCATTAAACCGCCAGAAATGCCTATCAATATTAATTTGGGATTAAATAATAATGTAAAAATAGAAGTAATATTATTTGATTCATTATTATTTTGGTCTATTTTAATAGGTAATAAAAGAATGATAGCCCCTATTATTAATGCAATAGCAGATAGAATTTGAAAAGAATGATCATAACCAAAATTTTTATATAGGCTATTTATTATAGTAATGCCAAAAACAGCCCCAAGCAAACCAAATGTGAATGCAAATCCCAATAATAATGAATGATATTTTACATCAAAATATATTTTTGTGATTTTTGCTATAGACAAGAAGCCAATAGCTGAGCCAGCGCCTATTAAAAAACGTCCTAAGAGTAAAATATGGAAATTATCACTAATACTGAAAATCACTGATCCTATAGAAGTAGCAAATATTGCAGCAAATGTAACTTTTTTGAAGGCAAATCTATCTAACATAATGCCGATTGGAATTTGCATCCCCGCATAACCAAGATAATAACAACCAGCTAATGTTCCAAAGGAACTGGCATCAAGTAAGAATTTTTGACTAATTTCTTCTCGCAATACACCAGTAGATAATCTCAATATAAATTGAAAAGCAAAAAATAAATTAACGCATAACCAAATTATCATTGGTTGAATTAATGACAAATTCATAAATAACCTTTAAGTGACCCAAGTTCAAATTATATATTAATATTTAAACAAGTCTATTAATTTTTTAATATATTAACTAGATCATTAGCCCAATATGTTATAGAACCAGCGCCCATCATAAGCACAATGTCACCATTTTTTGCATTATTAATAATAACATCAGGAATATTATTATGCGATTCAAGATAATGAACATTTATTAAGGAGTTTCTTTTTATAGAATCAACTAAATTTTGAGAATTTATTTTATCTATTTGAGCCTCACCAGCTGCATATATATCTAATATATATATTAAGTCAGCCTCAGCAAAACATTTTGTAAATTCATCAAATAATAAATTAACTCTACTATATCTATGAGGTTGGAATATTGCTATTACTTTAGCATTAGACTTTTTTACAATAGATTTCGCTGTTTCAATAGTAGCGGATACTTCAACTGGATGATGCGCATAATCATCAATAATTTGAGCTCCTTTATATTCCATAATTTTTGTAAAACGTCGTTTTATTCCAGAAAAATTTTTAAAACCATTTTTAATTACATTAATACCAAAATCCAGTTCTACTGCAACAGCTATTGCAGCAAGTGCATTTAAAATATTATGTCTACCTGGTGTTGGAATATTTATATTTTCTATAATTATATTACCAGTAATATTTGGCATATTGATTTTAATATCAAAATTTGAAAAACTAGTTCCCATATTAATATTAAATGCTATGATATGTGCATCATCAGATTCGATACCATAAGTAATCATCTTACGTTCAGTAATTTGTGACACTAAATTCCTAACATTTGGATGATCTATACAACAAACTGCAAAACCATAAAATGGAAGATTTAATATAAATTTCTTAAAAGAATCAAATAAATTATCAAAATTTTTATAAAAATCCATATGTTCTGGATCAATATTTGTAATAACAGCAATTGTAGATGGAATATGTATAAAAGTAGCATCAGATTCATCTGCTTCCGCTATTAAATAATCACCTGATCCAATATAAGCATTTGTTTCTTTGTGATTTATAATACCACCATTAATTACTGTTGGATTTAATCCTGATGCTTCAAACAAGCATGCAATAAGGGATGTTGTTGTTGTTTTACCATGTGAACCAGATATAGCAACTGAACATTTAAGCCGCATAAGTTCAGCGAGCATTTCAGCTCTTGAAATTACTGGTATTTTTTGTTTAATAGCTTCTTGATATTCTACATTGTTTTTTGGTATAGCCGTTGAAACTACAACATAAGAGGCTCCTAAAATATTAAGCTGATCATGAGAATCAAAAATTTTGATATTATTTAAGCGGAGACGATCAACATTAGCATTTTTAGAACTATCAGAACCTTGAACTTTATAACCTAAATTATTTAAAATTTCAGCTATACCACTCATGCCTATTCCACCAATTCCTATGAAATGTATTACATCTAGCTTTGCTTTAATTTTTTTTAATTTTAATAATATCACTTAAATATTTTATTTTATTAAATTATCAATCCATTCTTTTATGGAATCTTTATCAGATCCGCCAACTTTTGTTTCAAGTAATTTATTATTTTTAAATAACATTAATGTAGGAATACTACGTACACCATATTTTCCTGGTGTCTCTAAATTCTCATCAATATTCATTTTCAATATTTTAACTTTACCTTCTAGATCTTTCGCTACTTCATCTATAATTGGAGATAACATTCTACACGGACCGCACCATGGAGCCCAGAAATCAATTAACACAGGGATATTAGAATTTGTTATAATATTATCAAAATCTTTATCAGTAACATTATCTGTCATAAATCTTAAAACCATTCTATATTTAATTAACATTAATTATATTAAATTTTATATTCATTGTAAAGAAAGCTTTAGGTTATTATATTTGACGAAATATAATATAAAGGATTAATACCAACTTTATTTAAAGCATTTTCCCAAGATATATTAGAATGTTGATCAAATATAATTTCAAGAGGGCAATTATCTATAGGCACCCATAGACCAGCTTTTAATTCTTCTTCAAGAATTTGAGATGGCCACCCAGTATATCCTTGAATAAATTTTTTCTTAGAAGGTATTTCTCTACCATTAATTAAAATTTCAAAAAACATCTTATCTGAACTTATAGAAAAATTATTTATTAGATCTTGATAATCATCTGCTAAAGAATCATTAGAATGTAACATTTTTCCTCTATCATGCCCATCAGGTCCACCTAAATATATAGGAATTATTTGATCTTCAGTTTTTGCTATTGTAGATAATATTTTAAAATATTCTTTAGAATTGACATAAGTAATTAACTGATTAAGCATAATACCTCTAGCTCCTTCCTTGCTATGAGATATAATATAAATTATCGACTTAGCAAATATTGTATTTCTCATAGAATAAGGCGTTGCTATTAAAATTTTGCCTTGCCATGACTTAAATATTTTATTTTTTTCTGTATTTTTTTTATTCATCACGTATAATATTGTTGATGTTTTAATTATGTTAATAATATAGACTCATAAAATTCTTTCAAGCAATTAATAATTTTTAATAAAAATCTATGGCTTTATTTGATATAACGATGATAATGATATTTACAATATCTAGTATATGTGGTTTTTTTGCTGGAATTGTTAAATTATCTCTTAAGTTCATAAGTTTTGCTACATCAATTTTCCTTGCATATTTTTTTCAACCGTTTATTAATAATTTATTATATGAATATTTCCAGAACCCATTATTAAATAACATATCATCATATATTATATCATATATTATTTCACTGATTTTTTGCAGTCTTTTAACTACACAATTAATTTCATTTTTAAGCGTAATTAGAGGTGGATGGATAGACCGTTCTATTGGTATGATAGTTGGATCTATAAGGGGATTTGCATTTAATATAATAATATATTTATTTGTTATAATATTTTTGTCATCGAGTTATTTAGAAGCTAAAAATATTAATGAACTTATTATTAATGCTAATGAATTTAAACATGTTAAGTGGCTAGAAAAATCATTTACTAAAAAATATCTAGATATTACTATAAAAGAACTATTAACTATAATTCCAGAAAATATATCAAACTATGAAATATATAAAAATAAAAAAGCAATAAAAAAACATGATGATAAAATAAAAGATGAGAATCTTGAAACAAAATTACGCAATGAATTAAAAGAATTATTATAAATATATGAATTATTTTGAAATTTTTGAATTAGATAAAAAATATAATATTGATTTAAATGAACTTGAAATTAAATATTTAGAATTAATGTCTATTCATCATCCAGATAAGAATGATAATATCATATCATCAACTATGTCAACTGACATTAATAATATTTATAATATTTTAAAAGATGATTTTAAACGTGCAACATATTTACTAAGCTTATATAAACCAGATTTAAATTTAGACAATGTTTCTTTGTCACAAAATTATTTAGAATATATTTATGATGAAATGGAAAAAATAGATAATATTTCTACATTAGAAGAATTAAAAAATATATATGCGCAAAAAAATATAGAAATAAAAAATATCATTTTAAATTTAAATAATTTGTTTGAAGAAAAAAATTTCTACGATCTACCAAAAATTATAATTCAATTAAAATATTTGAAAAATATTATCTCTAATTTAAAGGTTAAAATAAGTAAGATAAATTCTTAGTCTAGATGTCATAATAATGTATTAATATTTATTATAACAAATACATTATTATTATGTTTAAAAAATATTTTAGAAAAATTATATCAATCAAAAATAAAACATCTAAATCTATTAATTTTATAGATCTAACAAATTATAATAATTTAGATGATTCAACATCTTCTTCAAATATCGAAAACTATAATAAAAATGTTATAGTCTATCGTTGTATTAATCTAATAGCTTCTTCTGCAAGTCATGTTCCTTGGGTTGTGATGAAAGCTAATAATCGTGAAATTATATCTGAACATCCAATATATAATTTATTGAAAAAACCAAATCCATTAAAAGCAGGATCAGATTTTTTCTCAGAGCTAATTATTAATAAATTACTTTATGGTAATGCTTATATTTTGGCAACTGGTATTAATAATAAACCAAAAGAATTATATATATTACATTCAAATTTAATAGAAATAATCACAAAAAATAATCAACCTATTGGATATAAATATAAGACTAATAATGAAGAAAAAATATATTATATAGATAATCTAACAAAGATGAGTAAGGTCTTACATATAAAGACATATAATCCTAATGATCATTTATATGGATTATCTTCTCTTAAAGCTGCATCTATAGCTATAAATTTACACAATGAAGCATCAAAATGGAATAGTAATTTACTTAAAAATGGAGCAAGACCAAGTGGAGCTTTAATTATGAGAGATAATAATGGTTATTTAACAGATGAACAATTTGAACGTCTGCAAAGCCAACTAAATGAAAAATATACAGGTAGTTATAATTCAGGCAAACCTCTTCTATTAGAAGGGGGATTAAATTGGCAAGAGATGAGCGTCAGTCCAAAAGATATGGATTTTATAGAATGTAAAAACTCAGCTGCAAGAGAAATTGCTCTAGCTTTTGGTGTACCGCCACAACTTCTTGGAATTAATGGTGATAATACTTATAGCAATATGCAGGAAGCACGTCTAGCTTTATGGGAAGAAACGTTAATTCCATTATTAGACAAATTATCAGATGCTTTAGGCAATTGGCTTTCGCATCTTTATGAACAAAATTTAATCATAGATTTTGATAGAGATAATATTTCAGCTCTAACAGAAAAACGAGAAAATCTTTGGGCAAAAATTTCAAATGCAAATTTTATGACATTAAATGAAAAACGAGCATTTGTAGGATTAGCTCCACTGGCAAATGGTGATCTCATATGAATGAGACTATAGTGAAATTATATAATTCTATAGCAAAACTCATTAGTCTTTTAGAATATGAAATAGAGATGCTTTTAAATAATTCAAATAATAAAATGAGTGACAAGAAACAAATTACACAACTTATGCAACAAGTTATAAATTTGACATTACAACTTAATAAGTTAAATCATGATTTAAAAATTGAAAATAATAATAATGATGATGAAGATATTGCTATTATTGATAGCTTTATTAACAAACATATGAAAAAATAATTAATTTTTATAAAGACTATTGAGCAAAATATTTTAACATATATAATCAAATTATATTTTGCAAATATTTGGAGAGAATAAATTATGAGTAAAGCAAAAGATATTGAAGAACTACGTATACAAAATAATATTATGATTAAGTTCATTAATGAGTTTTATGACTTTCTTCAGCTAAGATATAAAAAAATCATAATATATTTACTAGAACAAAATATATTACAAGGCTCTCCTGGAAAAATAACAATAGATGAAACTGCAAGTCAAATTATTATATCTGAAGAATTAAAGAAATTATTAAATTATAAAAAATTGGATCAAATTAATAATATTGATTTTCATGATAATGTTTTGTATAAAGAACCAACTCCTGTAGCATCAACTTCTTCTCAAAGCATAGAAGAAAATGTTAAAAAACTGTTTGGAGAGCCTGATACCTATAGCACTCATAATAATATAACAATTATGACTTATCCTTTAGAAGAATCCCTACGACTATTAGCACAAATGGCAAAAATTTCTGATTCGGATTAAATCTTAATATGCGTCAAATAACGCATATTATATTATCAAATATATTTATTTAATATGATTAATATTCATATTAATTATAATTTTATTGATAATAAAGATAGCTGAAATAATTAAAAAAATTGCTATAATCAAATTATATAATATTATTAATATGAAATCATATGTTTGAAAATTTATTAAAATTCTACGCTTCAATAATATGTATTATATCAAGTATTATAATGTTAGTATCTCTAACTATTACTACTATAGATATAACAAATCTTATCTTTGTTGAATATAAATATTATAATCAATTACAATGTTTTTCTTCTAATGAAAAATTTTTAGCAAAATATTCTAATAGAAAAGAATTAAATAAATTAACTAATGATGATTTATCTAAATTACGTTCTACTGAAAAACATGAGAAAATTACTGAGTTGAAATATAATATTATTACACAATTAATACCAGAAATAATATGGTTTATTTTTTCATCTATATTTTTCTTAGTACATTTTTTCAAAATTTTAAAACAAAAAGCAGTATTAAATATAAATTAACGAGAAAAAAATGATTAGTAATATTTCTGGTTTTCCAGAATTTTTGCCAAATGAGCAAATAGTCTTTAATAAAATATTAGATATTATAAAAAATAAATTTGAGCTTTATGGTTTCTCACCAATGGATACTTCTGCTGTTGAGAAAACAGCTACCTTACTTAGCAAAGGTAATGATCATGAAATTTATGGCATATATAGACTAGCAGGTGAGGAAAATAATCATAAGGATATAGCATTAAGATTTGATTTAACAGTTCCACTTGCAAGATATGTGGCTCAAAATTATCATGAATTATCATTTCCTTATAGACGATATCATATAGCACCAGTCTGGCGTGGTGAGCGTCCACAAAAAGGAAGATATAGACAATTTTATCAATGTGATATCGATATTATAGGTCAAGAAAATCTTTCTATAAAATATGATGCAGAAATTTTAGCTATAATAATAGATACATTAAAAGCAATAGGGCTCAATAATTTTGTTGTAAAAATTAATAATCGTAATATTTTAACAGGTCTAATTAAATCTTTTAATATTAGCGATGAGAATAAAATTAATTCTATTATTAGAATAATAGATAAATTCGGTAAAATTACAGAAGGGATAATGATTTCTCAATTGACTCAATTGGAATTAAACCTAGAAAATATAGAGATTATTATGAGCTTGTTTGATAGCAAAAAAACAAATGAGGAACATCTAACATATTTGGCAAATTTATCTGATTCTATGGAGATGCAACAAGGTATAAATGAATTACGTGAAATATTAAATTTAGCTAATATTTTTAATATAGATTCTAATATGATTTCTATAACACCATCTTTAGCACGTGGTCTTAGCTATTATACAGGAACTATATATGAGACAATATTATTAGATTATCCAGAACTTGGCAGTATTTGCGGAGGTGGACGATATGCAAATTTAACATCACAATTTTCTAAACAAAAATTACCTGGCGTTGGTGTTTCAATAGGTATATCAAGATTAATTCCAAAATTATTAGAACTTGGAATATTTAAAGCAGAAAGTTGGACATCTGCTCAAATACTTGTCACAACACAACATCATGAATTTATAGATCAATATATTAAAATAGCAAATATATTAAGATCTTTAGGAATTAATTGCGAAATATATTTGGAAAACAAAAATTTAAATGCTCAAATGAAATATGCTAGCAAGAAAAATTTCCCCTTTGTATTAATTGCTGACAAGAATGAATTAGATTTAAATCAAGTAATCATTCGAAATATGTCTAATGGTCAGCAACGAATCTATACAATAGAGGAACTTTCTTTGAATGAGAATTTATTTTCCTGCAGCAATTTTCTTAGTTAAGTTTTTTCCTTTCAAACTTGAGGATGTTGTGCTAATAATAGGTTTGATTTTTCCTTTTACAACTTCCTCATTAATAGATATACAAGAATTACGAGGCATTTGAGGTAAGTCATACATCACATCCAGTAATAAACGTTCCATAATCGAACGAAGACCCCTAGCACCAGTTTTCCTCTTAATAGCCATATCTGCAATTTCTTCTAATGCATCATTCTCAATTTCTAATTTAACATTATCTATTTCAAATAATTTTTTATATTGTTTTACTATAGCATTTTTGGGCTTTGTTAAAATAGTTACTAATGCATTCTTATCTAAATCATCTAATGTAACAATTACTGGTAGTCGCCCCATAAATTCTGGAATCATACCATATTTTATCACATCATCTACTTCTAAATATTTTAAAACATCGCTATGACGTGTTGCATCTTGTTCTTTTAGTTCTGTTGTAAAACCTATAGAAGTTTTGAATTTTCTCTCATGAATTATTTTCTCTAATCCCATAAATGCACCACCACATATAAATAGAATATTAGATGTATCAACCTGCACAAATTCTTGACCAGGATGTTTGCGCCCACCTTGAGGTGGCACTGATGCTACGGTACCTTCAATTATCTTTAAAAGAGCTTGTTGCACACCTTCACCTGAGACATCACGCGTTATTGACATATTCTCTGATTTGCGAGCTTTTTTATCTACTTCATCAATATAAATAATACCATGCTGAGCTTTATTCACATCATAATTAGCTGCTTGTAATAAACGTAATATAATATTTTCAACATCTTCTCCAACATAACCAGATTCGGTTAAAACAGTGGCGTCTGCCATTGCAAAAGGCACATCCAATATTCTAGCCAATGTCTGAGCTAGAAGCGTTTTACCAGAGCCAGTGGAACCTATCATTAAAATATTAGATTTAGATATTTCAACATCATTATTATCACTATTTAAATATCTCAATCTTTTATAATGATTATATACAGCCACAGACAGAATTTTTTTAGCATCATCCTGACCAATTACATAATCATTTAATTTATTATAAATTTCCTCAGGTGTTAGACTATTAGTTTCAAGAATATTTGCAGCTCGTATTTCTTCTTTGATAGTAGTATCGCATAGATCTATACATTCATTACAAATAAACACATTGGGACCAGCTATCAGTTTTGCAACTTCAAAATTAGCTTTGCCGCAAAAGGAGCAATTTAATTTATTCATAATTATTTCAATGTTTTTATGTTAGATTAAAATATATTTATAAAGATTTTTATATAAAAGCGCAAGTTTAGCAAAATATTACATGCAATATAGATTTAATTTTTTTAAACCTCATCAATTTGATATTCCATAGAAGCTTGTTTTTGGAAAAATCCTATTGATATTTTG
>DYTE01000030.1 GCA_020726135.1 Rickettsia conorii | reverse complement strand
AGTGTTGTATCTCTTGATAAGTATTTATTGGTAATAGTTGAATTGAATAACCAAAATAAAAGCCAAAGGGTCATATAGTGATAATACAAGTGAACCACTTAGAGAAGATACAGATTGTAAACTTATTGAGTATTTTAAGATAATATTTTTTTAAGTGCAAATAGTAGAGATTTACAATTATAATAAATCAAGGCAATTAAAAATTTCTCGAGTTAGAATCGGTGGTATTGCTTCACCAATAACTTTTCTTATAAAATTTTCTGATATGCCATCAGGGATACCCCAATCATCAGGTAGCCCTGTTAATCTGAACAGCTCCAATAATGTTAATACTCTAGCATCTGAATATGTGCCATCTGCCAACTTGTTGCCGGGGTGCACATTCTCTTGGCCGCCAATGCTGCCATTATTCATGGTAATAGTTGGGGCTGGCTTATCCCAACTCATGCGGGCATAGGTTGAATTGAAGCCTTTACTTTTAGGAAAATGGATTAAATTATCTCTAGATTTTTTACCTGGTGCTGTATGTTTCATACATAAAATTTCTTTTTTATTATGGAGTTTGGCATTATGAAATTTAATCTTGCTGGTTTGTCCATTTTTTAAACTAGGCAGATCACCTATTGCCTGTTTAACAGTAATCAATTTTTGTTTGATTGGATTATCCCAATAATAGGTTTTTTTATAAATTCTGGTAATAGCCCTAGTTCTGTTTTGTGGTGTGCCATAGTCTGCAGTATTAAATAAATCAAATTTTATTTTATAATCCAGCTTATCAGATGATTGCTTTAAATAACTTTGAATTGTAGTTAATTCACCTGTTCCATTAATATTAATAAGAGCTTGATACATTTGAGGCACATTTTCAATTAACACAAAGTCAGGATTTAGCTCTTTAATTGCCTTTATTACATACATAATTAGTAAATTGCGTGAATCTTCACTTTCTTGCTTTCCTAAAATGCTAAAACTTTGACATGGTGGAGTTGCCAGAATGAAATTAACCCCCAATTCTTTGGACTTTAATATAATTTCATTAAAAACTTCACTGTTGGTAATATCACCTTGAATTATTTCATGTTGTGGATTTAGATGTTTGTATAAAGCACATCTATCCTTTAATAGCTCATTTGCTAAAACTATGGGATAGCCAATATCCTTTAAATATGTTTCACCAATTCCAACATTGGCAAATAAACTTAATCCCTTAAAATTCATGTGTGAACCTTTATTTTTAGCAGCAATTATTACAAGTTTAATATTTTATTAGAATTAGTAATAAATTACAAATTTTTTACTTTAGTTAAATATGTAATCTATTACAAATATAACTATTTATCAATAATTGTAATAGTTTAATGTTATCATTAGCAGTATTTTATTTTAAAAAGATGTAACAATGGTAGAAAATAATGATTGTAAATTGCAAAATATTAACCAAAATACTCAACAAATAAAAGAGTTTATAGAGTTTTGTAAAAAACAAAAATTTGATGATTTTGAATTAAAAATTATTGAGTTATTAATCAAAAAAACTAAACAAAAAGACTTAGCATTGTATGATAGTAAAACTATAAAGCAGTTTAATATTTCAGTTGAAGAAATAGCTAATTTTTGTAATACATCTATTTATGAAATAGAAAATGTGGCCACAAAAATAGGAGCTAATTTTATGACAAAAACTTATGTCAAAAATGGCATATTCCATAATTTTTGTGTATATTTTATTTATAAAAATGGTTTTGAGATTGGTTTAAATCCTTTCTTCCTTGATTATTTATTTATCATCAAAAAAGAGTTTGAAAACTTTAATTTATATTACATTCTAAAGATGAAAAACTATACATCAATATTGTTGTATAAGGCTTTAAGAGAACATGGGGATTTGGGCTACGTGGAATTTTTAATTGAAGAGCTGAAACAAAAACTTGGTTTAGAGGAAAAATACACTCAATATGGCCCACTCAAATTAAGAGTAATTGAAGTTGCCATTAATAATATAAATAAACACACTGAATTAAATCTTAGTTTAACTGAGCTTAAAACCAGACAAAAAATAACTAAATTAAAACTTATTTGGAAATACAAAGAAACACAAGAAATCCAGGCAAAAAAGCTATTTGCTAAGTTTGCTAAAACTTCAAGAAAAGACTTAGAAATTAAAACATCAAGAGATGTTAATTTATATAATTCAGTGATTAATGCAGCGTTTTACCAATTTGTAAAAACCCATATTTTAAATTATGAGCCAAATTCAATAGTTCAATTAAAAATGGCTGTTAATAAAGATATTTTATAAACATCATCAGAGAATTTTTATACTGCTAATGATAACATGAGAATATACTAATTTATTATTAAATAGCTAATTAATCAATGTGTATATACTTCTTTTCTATCACCTATTTTAATAATAAATACTGTCATTTTATTATCAGTAATTTCACAAATTAACCTATAACTCCCAACCTGGTATTTCCAATACTCACCTAATTTACTGCCTTTGAGTGCTTCACCTATAAATCTTGGATCATCAGAGGTTGCAATTCTTTCTTTTAAAAACTTCAAAATTCTGATTGCCACAGGCTTATCTAATTTGTTAAGTTCTTTTAGAGCAGATGGATCAAATTCAATTTGCCAAGTCATAATTTTTTAGTATTTCATCAAATGGTATAGTTTTTGTTTTTCCTGATCTAATATCTTCCATTCTTCTTTGAGCCATATAGGCATCTTCCAAATCATCAAGATATTCAAGAATTGCCTCTCTGGCATAATATGTTTTAGTTCTACCTGTGCTTTTGGCCAAATTGTCTAACCTTGTTTCAATTTCAAGGGGTAATCTAATTGCTAACATAATATTCTCCTATGTTGATATACTTGTATATCAGAATTTTAACATATTGATTTATTTTATTGTAAAGAATTGTTGATTTACTGATTTTATATTAAAATAGAACAATAAAGCATTATACTTGTTGCTATTTACAGAACAGCGGAACTATACTGTTAATGACCATTAATAACATATTAATTACTATGCTTTATATATTTGATTAATAATATACATTACTTTATACTATAAAGCTATAATATACCTTTACAGTATAAAGGGGTGAAATATGATATATTCTTACATGAGAGTTTCAACAGCTGAACAATCTTTACAATCACAACACTCAATAATTAATGACTATGTTGTTAAAAACAAATTAATTATTGATGAAACTATTGAAGCTCATATTTCAAGTCGCAAATCCCCAGAATCCAGAAAAATTATAGACCTTATTAATAAACTACAAGCTGGAGATACTTTGATATGTTCAGAGCTTTCAAGGCTTGGCAGATCATTAGCTGAAACTTTACAACTGGTAGAACAAATAAAAGATAAACAGGTAAAATTAATTTTGATAAAAAATAACTTGGTTATTGATACCGCCACAAATGACATGAACACTAAAATAATGCTAACAGTATTTAGTTTAATTGATGATTTATCCAGAACATATATCAGTGAACGCACCAAGGCAGGACTTAAAGCACTACAAGATAAAGGTATTAAATTAGGTAAGCCAGTTGGGACAGTTCAAAAGTCCATGTATGATAAAGACCAAGATAAAATTTTAGAATTAGTTAAATTAGGTGTTCCAATCCAAAAAATAATTGATACTCATCTAAAATATGGCAAAGCTCAAAGTTTAACTAAATATGTTAAAAAATATTATTAATTTACCTTGATAATTAGAGGTGTCTGA
>DYTE01000020.1 GCA_020726135.1 Rickettsia conorii | reverse complement strand
ACATTTTGCATTTAAAGTTTTGAGGTTATAAAATTCTTAGTTAGAACGGCCCTGGATAAACTGTGATTATTATAACAATTTAATAAATATTATATTAATTGATTTAAATATTAATATATATATTTCTATTATTACTATATAAGAGATTATTGAATTAATTTGATATAATAATAATGGAGCTTTCAATATGAGTAATTTAGATAAAGTAAAAGAATTAATTAAAAAGAATGAACCAATAGGTGGTAATTCACAATTATTTATTGATGCAGTATGGGAATGTGATGAGGATATAGATTTTTTAAATGATCTTAATGCCTATTTAAATCAAGAAAAAAATTCATGGTGTAAAAATTTACAAACAGAACTAAATAACTATCTGGAAATGATGGAGATAACACTAAATGTTGAATTAAATAAAGACCATCGAGCAAATATTGACAATAATTCTGTTGCTACATCTTCTGCTAAGAATAGTCAGAATGAAAATATAAATAAAGTACAGAAATTAATGGAAGAAAATAAAGAAATAAATTTTGATAATCAGCAGACTTTTTTTAATGCAGTAAATGAAATTCTTAAGCAATATACTAAAGATAGTATATTATCTAAAGAAGATTCTCTACTATTAAACAATATCATGTCATACAAAGATTCTCCAGATGAACTACTAATCGATATTCTTACAAAACTAGAAAAAAATAATATTAAATTTTTTCAAGACAAAGTACCTGAAATGAATCATCGCTACAAAAAACTATTAGATAATTTTAAAGAAAAATTTAATTCTGAAAATGGGCCTAATTTTGAAGATTTTAAAGATGTAATTGAATTTAACTATTTGAAACCAATTTCTCAGAATCTTGTAAATAATTCTGAGCAAATGATTATGGCAGAATTAAATGATGGTTTTAAAAAATATCAATCGAATGATAATAATTATAATATATTAAAACATGTAGATGAAATACTAAAAAAGCATAATATTCCAAATGATATATTTAATGAATTATCTTCAGTTCCTGGAGCAACTATCATGATTGGTAATATTTCTCAAGAGGTTATTGATATGATAGCCGCAAGTCAAGAATCAGCGCCCCAGATGGTTATACGTAAAGCTATAGATAGGATAAATGCGATTGATACTAGTAGTAGAACAGAGATATATGATGCTGTAGATATTCTTATAGATAATAAAAACAACCTAAGATGTGAAAATGATTTATTTAAGATACTTTATGTTGATAAATCTGAAAAACAACAATATGTGCGTACATATATTCAACAACAATTCGAGGCTCTAGAAATTAATCAAATTAATTTTTTTAAAAATGTACAATATAAACAAGAATATGCTATCTTAAAAGCTTCACAAATTAACTTTCCTGCAATCGAAGTGCCAACTGGTCAGGTAGGTTTTAATTCAAACTTACCAAAAAGAGTAGGAAGTCAAGATACCACCATAGCTAAATCAGGGCTGTTCTAACTATAACCCCAGTTACAACTATAAATTTTCTTTGATCCACATAAAAATTTTCTTTATTTTACTTGATTTCTCAAATATACCAATTTCTGTTGTTTTATTGATATTTCTTAAAGCTTGATGTTTAACCATTCCAATTGATGAAGAATATACAGAAGGATTATATGTTTCTGCAAAACCAGGAATAATTTCAGGTTTTGCTATTCTTACTTGTTTCTCTAAAATAGTGGAACTTAGTTCCTTTATACCTCTAATCATTGACCCTCCGCCTGTTATTACAAGTTTTTGTAATGTGATTTGATCTATATTCATGTTAATTATTTTCTTTATCATATATAAAATTTCTTCAGCTCTTGAATTAATTACTTCATTTAAATTTTTAGAACTAATAGTTATATTATCAATATTTTCTATATCTAAATCATCTATATTAATAATATTATCATTATCTCTATGACTTAAATTGACATTACCATGTAACACTTTAAGTTTTTCTGCGACAGAAAATTTTAATCCAAAAATTTTTGCAATATCAAGACTAATATGATAACTTCCCATATCAATGTAATTTGTATATATTAATTTGTTATTTAAAAATATTCCAATAGATGTAGTTTTAGCACCCATATCAATTATTATAACACCATGTTCTTTTTCATCATCTGTTAAACATGCAAGACCTGAAGCATAAATAGATAAAATAAAACTAGAAACTTCTATATGACATTTTAAAAAGCAATTAATAAGATTTTGTAATAATAATTTATTTGCTGCAACAATATGTAATTCACATGACAATTCATTGCCAAACATTGAAATAGGATTCTCCACGTCTCTATCATCTAGAGTAAATCTTATAGGAAAATAATGTATGATTTCCATATGATTAACATTAAAATTCATAAGAATTTTTTTTATTAATTTTTTAATATCATCCTTAGAAATTATATTAGATGATAGTTTTATTTTATCAATAGCATAGTAGGATTTACCACCACCTGTAATAGAAATTGCAACATTATCTATAGTTTTGCCATAGTCTTTTTCTAAAGCATATATAGTACCAATTACGCTAGATACTGCATCTTGCATATCAAGGATTATAGTTGATTTAATACCTTTTGAATAATGTAAATTTTGACTTAAAATATTTGCATTACCATTTTTATCAATATAAGAAACTATTCCTGCTATTTTACTGCTACCAATATCTAATGCAACAAAATTTGATAATTTTGATTTCATTCATACTTCTCTATATAATATTTTTTAGAATCACGTAAGTCTATTATTTTATAATTTTGATTAAATAATTTATTCGCTTTATTTAAAGCAAATATATAATCTAAAGCTTTATTAAATTCATTTTCTGGCATTTTAATAGTAATATTTTGTATAAAATTTAAATTCCAACGTCGCTCACCATATCTCACAGCAGAATTTAACTTGCTCATAATTTCTGGATATTGCGATAAATTATTTAATAAATTTTTTACATATAAGTTTGCATCTTCTCCAACAACATGTAGTAAATTCGAAAATTGACCTATATCATTAGTAATTTGATATCCCTCTCCATCAATTAAAAATAATTTATTATTAATTTGCCATATTGCAACAGGAACCCTTTCAACTAATTTAATTTTTATAGTATTTGGTAAGAGTCTAATAATCTCAACATCTTTAATCCAATCATTTAATATTAATTTATTTCTAACATCATTTAAATTAATAGAAAAAATAGGTGTTCCAGTATCAGCATTTAATGTTGAAATTATTTGCATTTTTTCTGTGTTACGTTGCCCAACTATTATAATATTTTTAAGAATAAAACCAAAATCTGCACTTATTTCATGAGTTTCATTTATTATATCAGATTTAAAATCTATAAAATAATTTGAGGTAAAAAAAACATATATAAATATAATCAATGATATTTTTACAAATAGCATAAATTTATTGAATATATTATTTATCTTTCTACGAAAGAAGATATTATGTTTTTTACTCTTATTCATTTTAGTCTTCATTTATCCAATCTAGCGCTAAATAATATATTTTCAATAAGTTGTTCATAATTAATACCACATGATGCAGCAATTTCTGGACATAATGACATAGATGTCATACCTGGATGCGTGTTGATCTCAAGTAAGAATAATTCATTTTTAATATCATCAAATAAAAATTCTACTCTAATTATTCCATTACATTGCATTATTTTAAATAATTTTTCTGACATAGACATTACTTCATCTGTTATTTTCTGAGATAAATTTGCGGGACAAATATGATGAGCTAATCCTTCTGTATATTTTGTTTCATAATCATAAAAACGATTTTTTAATGGTATAATTTCCAATGTACCTAGTGATTTACCATTTAATACTGCTACATTAATTTCACGTCCTTTTATATATTCTTCTATAATAACTTCATCACCATATGGAAAATTATAATTTTTAAAATTAAAATTATCTTCTTCAAATATAACTTCAATACCTATACTAGATCCTTGATTTAAAGGTTTGATAACATAAGGGCGTTTCATAGGATCAACGAGTATATTATCTGATTTTTTTATTATTTTAAAATTTGGAGATTTTATATTATGAGCATTAAAAAATATTTTGCTAAATTTTTTATTGAAACACAATGATGATGAAAGAACACCACTATGAGTATATGGAATTTTTAAAATATTAAGTATACCAGGTAATGATCCATCTTCACCAAAAGTACCATGAAGACAATTAAATATTATATCAGGTTTTACTTGAGTTAAAATAGTTGCAATATCAGATCCCATATCGATTAATGTCACTTTATATTGCAGATTTAGCAAAGCTTTAATAACATTTTTAGATGAAATTAGTGAAATTTCACGTTCAGATGACATTCCTCCTGCTATAATAGCTATATGGGCTTTATGATTAGTATTATTTATAATTTCTATTGTAGATTTTTCTATAAAGCAAGTTTGATATTTACTCATATTTAATATTTTCCTATTATTTTTATTTCCCATTTTAGCATTATACCTGTTCTATTAAATATTGTTTTTTTTACAAATTCTCCTAAATCTTCTAAATTTTTAGCAGTAGCATCGCCGTAATTCACCATAAAATTACAATGTAATTCTGAAATTCCAGCATCACCAATTTTATAGCCTCTAAGACCTGCTTCATCTATTAACTTCCATGCACTGATTGATGGAGGGTTGGCAAAACTACTACCACCTGTTTTTTCTTTAATTGGTTGAGTTAAATGTCTTTTTATTTTTATTTCATTCATAAGATTTTTAATATCACTCTCATTAGCAGTTTTTCCTTTAAATATAACTTCTGTAATAATTAAATTATTCGGTAAATTATTTTTTCTATATGAAAAACCAATTTCTTCATTTGTAAAATGTTTAATATTTCCATTAAAATCAATAGCAATAATATGATCAACTATATCTTTAAATTCAAAACCATATGAACCTGCATTCATAGCAACACCACCGCCAATAGTACCTGGAATCCCACTTAAAAACTCAAATCCAGTAATTGAATTTTTTTCACAAAATTTTGATAAATTAAAATTCAAACATCCTGCGCCAACTCTAATTTTATTTTCTTCTAACAATTCTATTTGTGTAAAATTTTGCCCAAGTTTAATAATAATACCTTCAACACCACCATCTCTAATTATTATATTTGATCCAGCACCCAAAATTGTTATAGGTAATTCATTATTATTTTGTTTTAAAATATTTTTTAAATCATCATTGTCTTTTGGTTTGAAAAATATTTCTGCATTTCCACCAACTTTAAACCAAGTGAGATGTGATATGTTGTAATTTAGTTTATATGAACCAGATATTTCAAAAAATTTCATCTTGTTTATTTAAATTTTATATATTAAAACTATATATTTTGATATAGTGAACGACCATCAATTATTGTTGATTATATTCATTTTATAAAAAATTAACAATAAATCTTTAATCATATGTTATGAGCTTATCTAATGCTTATTATATTGCTTAGAATTCAAACATATATATAATCTTAATATATTCAAGTTATATACGGTTTTAATAATGAGTCGCCAAAAATTTATTCGTAATTTTTCTATCATAGCACATATTGACCATGGTAAATCTACTCTTGCCGATAGGTTGATAGAATATTGTGGAGGATTGGAGATGCGGGAAATGAGCTCTCAAGTTTTGGATTCTATGGATATAGAAAAAGAACGTGGCATAACTATAAAAGCACAAACAGTACGTCTTGCCTATAAATCCGATGATTCAGAAATTTATTATCTTAATTTAATGGATACGCCTGGT
Source organism: Rickettsia conorii (assembly GCA_020726135.1). Lineage (GTDB taxonomy): Bacteria > Pseudomonadota > Alphaproteobacteria > Rickettsiales > Rickettsiaceae > DYTE01. The sequence goes on along the minus strand of DYTE01000020.1, from coordinate 13,542 downwards.
CATGTTGATTTTTCATATGAAGTAAGCAGGTCTCTAGCTGCCTGTGAAGGATCACTTCTTGTAGTTGACAGTACGCAAGGTGTAGAGGCACAAACTCTTGCAAATGTGTATCAAGCTATCGATAATAATCACGAAATTATAACAATTTTAAATAAAATAGATTTGCCAGCTTCTGATCCAGATAAGGTAAAATCTCAAATTGAGGATGTAATTGGAATAGATGCTAGCGATTCTGTTATGATTTCGGCTAAAACTGGAATTGGTATAAAAGATGTGCTAGAAGCAATTGTTAAGCGTCTTCCAGCACCAAAAGGAGATGAGAATGATAAGCTTCAAGCCTTATTAGTAGATAGTTGGTATGATCAATATTTAGGAGTGATTATATTAGTTAGAATTGTAAGTGGTAAATTACAGAAAAATATGCGCATTCGTATGATTGCAACTGGCGGAACATATAATGTAGAAAATGTTGGTTATTTTACTCCTAAAAAACATATTGTAGATTGTCTATATGCTGGTGAAATAGGATTTTTTACAGCTTCTATTAAGCAAGTGTCTGACTGTAGAGTAGGAGATACTGTAACAAATGAACGTGATCCCTGCAAAAGCAGTTTACCTGGTTTTAAACCAAATTTACCAGTAGTATTTTGCGGTCTATATCCTGCTGATGCATCGCAGTTTGAACATTTAAAAGACTCTCTTTCTAAACTTCGTTTAAATGATGCAAGTTTTGAATTTGAAACAGAAACTTCTAGTGCTTTAGGTTTTGGTTTTAGATGTGGATTTTTAGGTCTATTACATCTTGAAATAGTACAAGAACGTTTGGAACGTGAATTTGATTTAGATATGATAACAACAGCTCCAAGTGTTGTATATAAAATATTCTTAAGGTCTGGAGAAGAATTTGAAGTACATAATCCTGCAGATATGCCAAATCCGCAAAATATTGAATCTATGCAAGAACCATGGATTAAAGCTACAATTATGGTACCAGATGAATTTTTAGGTCCTGTATTAGCACTATGTACAGATAAACGAGGAATACAAGTAAATTTAACCTATGTTGGTGGCAGAGCTATGGTAATTTATAAATTACCATTAAATGAAATTGTATTTGATTTTTATGATAGGTTAAAAAGCTGTTCAAAAGGATATGCTAGCTTTGATTGGGAAATGGATACATATGAACCTAGTGATTTAGTAAAATTAACAATATTAGTGAATAATGAAGCAGTTGATGCATTATCTACTATAGTTCATAAATCAAGAGCCGAATCAAGGGGTAGAGAATTATGCGTACGTCTTAAAGATTTAATTCCAAGGCAATTATTTCAAATAGCTATTCAAGCGTCGATTAGTAGTAGAATAATAGCACGAGAAACAGTTAAGCCTATGCGTAAAGATGTTCTTGCTAAATGTTATGGTGGTGATATATCTCGTAAAAGAAAATTACTTGATAAGCAGAAAGCAGGTAAAAAACGTATGCGCAATATTGGAAATGTAGAAATACCTCAATCAGCTTTTATAGCGGCATTGAAATTAGGTGATGATTAATGAATAATTATAAAAATATTAAATCTATATTAGAGAAAGCACCTAAAAATCTTACCTTAAAGAATTTTTATAAAACTGGTCAAGGACAATATGCGGAACATGATAAGTTCAATAATGTGTCTGTACCAATATTACGTAAAATATCTAAAGAATTTAGATATTTATCTTTAAACGAGCTAGAAAATTTTATTCATTCAGAAATTAATGAAGAAAGATTACTAGCTATTTTTATTTTAATTTTACAATTTCAAAAAGATCCAAATAAAATATATGACTATTATATGAAAAATATAGATTATATAAATAATTGGAATTTGGTGGATTCATCAGCTTATCATATATTAGGTTGTTATATTTATGATAAAGATCAAAAAATCCTATTTAACTTAGCACAATCAAATAATATGTGGCATAGACGTATTGCGATTATTTCAACTCTATATTTTATTCGTAAAAAAGACATTGATATAGTTTTTAAAATTGCAACAATTTTATTACATGACACACATGATCTCATACATAAAGCAACTGGCTGGATGTTGCGAGAGGTTGGAAAAGTAGATCAAGAGCAATTAATAGATTTTTTAAAATTACATATTCATCATATGCCCCAAATTATGCTACGTTATGCCACTGAGAAAATAGGATTGAAACAAATTATATTATAGTGTAGATTATTTTAACTAATACAATATTTATGGACATAAAATGAATAATAAAATTTATACATTAAAAATATCATTAGATAAAACAACTTTTAGAATTATAGAAATTCGAGGTTATTTCTCATTATATGAATTAGCTGAAACTATATTAAAATCTTTTAAGTTTGATATGGATCATGCTTTTGGTTTTTATAATAATATTAAAAATATTTATAAAAGTGATGAAATTTATGAATTATTTTTTGATATAGAAGAATGTAATGTAACTGAAGAATCAAAGAGTGTTGAAAATACAGAAATTCATGCAGTCTTTGAAATAAAAAAGAAAATGGCATTTTTATTTGATTATGGTGATGAATGGATCTTCATTGTTGAATGCAAGAATATTTCAGATCCTATAGCTAAAACAAAATATCCACGCATTATTGAAAAATTAGGTAAAGCACCTAAGCAATATAATTAATCAATTATATCACCCTATTAATATCTGTTGTATTGGCATGTTGTTGTTGAATTTGTTTAACAAAACTAGTTTTATCTGATTTTCCTGTAGATAGTGCAATATGAGAGGCAAGTTCTATAGGAAAAATACTACGTTTAATAGCTTTAACACATAGTTTTAATACATCAGGTTTAGTAACAACGAAACATAAAACTGTAACACATAATTTTAAATTTATACCATCTTTTTCATATTTTGTAAGTATTTTTGTAAGTGATGAAATATGTTCAGCAACCACAGGTAATATTTCTTCTGCTCTAAGATGAAATTTAGCTACAAGAGTCTTTTGAATAATATCTTCCAACAGCGGTGCTAAAATTTCATTATATTTTTCTATAAATTCTGGAATTTTTTTATCTATTATTTTTTTAAATTCAGGAGAGGATTTTTTTAAAATTTCAAATTCTTCTAAAATATTAACAATATTTGTTTTAGTAATTTCTTTATTTTCTCCATCATCTGTAGATAATAAAATAATATTAGACATTATTTTTGTAATTGATTCTTGTAATTCATCATTAGTTACAATCTCTAGAATATTACTAGTTACTCTCTCAAGATCTTGTATCAGTGGATTAATATCAACTTGATTCAATGTTCCATATTGATTCAACGTTAATTTTTCTCCATTAATTCCTGGTAAAAATTTTACACTACAAACTAAAGTAGATATTTGTTCATTATGAAAATTTAAAAATTCTGAAATACTAGTTTTTTTTAATAATTCAATCAAATTTTCTGATAATTTCTTAACTTGTTCTGTTTTTTGTTCTAATGATTTTTCTGAAGCTAATCTACTATATAAATCATATATTTCTAAAGATGTATGAATATTCTCAGGCGTAAATATTTTACTATTCAATATAGTACGTGGAATTTCTCTTAATTTTGATAGATCTTCAGCTTTAATATCTATTATGTTTTTTATAGATGGATATTGTTCAATATATGATAAAATTCTTTCATCTGGCATAGTTTGCAACATAGAAGCTATGTGAGGTAAATATATAGATATTTGATTGGAAATAGCAATAGAAATATTTTCTAATAATTGATTTTGTAATTGAAGTAAATTAACACGTTCATCATCTGATAATATAGGATTTATCAATTTTTCTTTAATATTTGTTAGTTCATTATATTTAATATATATACCCACACCAGAAATAACACCTTGTATTATTTCACCTATTGCACTAGGATTAATATTAAAATATTTAACAACAGCATCAATAGATTCTTTTATAGGACCTTCTGGAGTTATAGTTATGATAAAATCTAGAATATTTTGTAAAGTAGCTTGATTTTCTGAAGTTGTTAGTAATTCTTGCAAATCTTCCATAAGTAATTTTTGCGTTATTTCATCAGAAAGAATTTTTATCATTAATTGCGTAACTTTTGAATAATTTATTTCCCCATCAAATCTATATATTGACTTTAATATTTCTGCAATTTCTTCTTCAGAGTTCGATTTGATAATAGCAATTACCATTCTAGTAAAAATAGGAGCTGCAGCATTTACAAATGATTCAGGAATTCCTGCTCGTAAATCTTTTGGTATAAATGAGACAATATTTAAACTATTGACAAAATTATTGATGTCTCCTTCTACAGTTGGCACAGTACTATAAATATTGCTTGTAAATTTTGAAATCGTATCATTTCTATTTTTGATTTTGTTAAACATTGCTTGATTAAAAATTTCTTTTAATTCGTCAGTAAATTCTAAGTCACTAATTCTTCTAGATTGTAGAAAATATTTTAATCTACCATCATCATATAATTTTGTTATAATCTCAGCAATAGTCTTATCTTTACCATATATATGATGTAACAATGGAATGTTAGGTTCTACTACTTCCATTAAATTTAAAAATCCTCTTGAAGGCGAACTATTAATTAAAGATTGTATAATTTCAGAAGCATTATTTTGAGGATCTTGCAATAATAAATCTAAATCCATAGATTTATATTTAAATAATTCTCCAATTTCACTTATGATTTCTAACTCACAAAGCATCATAGTTTCGGCTTTATGAAATAAATCATCAATATTTTTTTCATTTAAATCTTGAAGATTTAATGTATCAAAAGATTTTAATAAAATCTCTGTCAATTGATCAAATGAAAATGGAGCAAATCTTTGCGTATGTGTTGCTACTATTATATTATTTTTAATGTCTATTACATCATTTATTGTTAAAAAATCATTATTTGGTAATAATGATATAAAAGAATTCAATAATATTACTCTTTGATGTTGTGGTAAACTCGATACAAAATCTTCATTAAGTTTTTTGAATATATCAATTACATCTTGGCATTTTAACTTAATATTTGGATTATGATCAACATGTTCAGATAATTTTGATTCAAAATCTCTAAATAAATATGATATTTGAGAAAATTCTGGAGAATTTTCTTTTAAAGATAAGGCATCTTGTAAAATATTTATTAAAAAATTAGGAGAATTTCTTTCTTCATCTGATGAAACTAAGATTCTATCAGTTAGTTTCTTTTGTAAATTATGTAATGAAGTTAAAAAATCATTAGATTGTTCTGAGTTTTTTCTAAAATCTTCTAAAGATTTAAAATCAGCACGAATATTATAAATTTGTGGAGCCGATAATGCTAATGATAGTAGAACTCTAGGCCTGTCTTTAACAGTTTGGACTCCTGCTTTTATAAGAGTCATTACAGGTTCAGAAACAATATTTTTAGATTCTAATATTTCCACTACAGTCTCAGCAACATATGTTGTTGTTTTTACAGCGATAGGCGTAATAATCTCTGAAATTTTGTTTACTAAAGGAGAAGTAACTATAACAGCACCATTCCACAAACGAGTTACTAAATTTGGCATATTAGTTATCACCTCTGGTTCAGATGATATCATCCAATCTTGGTCTGTCTCTGCATCAACAAAATCTTCATTTTCATTTTCTTCTATAAAAGATTTTCCCATATTTACCTAACTATTTATTTTTTTGTTCTAACTGATATAAGTCCCTTGCCTTTCTTAAAATATTCTCTTCCAATGAAACAAATGCTTTATTATTTTTATCATCAACCCATTTATTTTGCACTAATTTTTCTTCAAATATTCTAACTTCTATAGATTCTGAACTTATAATATTAGCTTTAATGAAAATATTGAATTTAACACGCCTATTTTGATCATTATTATCAATATACCAATCAGTTATAATAAGACCACTAGTTACATCAGCTGAAATAATAGGAAAATTTCTCAGTTCTTCCAAAGAAGCTTTCCATAGATATTTATTTACATTATTATTAGAATCCATTGTTGCTTTGGTAGAATCACTTTTAACTTTTTTTGGAGCCCATGTTATTCCTGACTCTAAAATAGATCCCATTTCATCAGACTCTTGTTCTTCAATAGTTTTTGGATAATTATTTTTTGCAAAAGATTGAGATTGAGCAGATAATAATATTATTATACAAATATAGATTTTATGATTTAAATATTTCATTTTTTAATAACCAATTTTTAATATAGTTGATTTGATCGAAATCCATCAAAGAAGGAGAATGTCCTGCATAAGAAACTTCATATAAATCTATATTTTTGTTGTTCAGCATAGATTCAACAGTATCTTTTAACAAGATATTAGATTTCATTCCATGGATCAATAATAATTTACAATTTATTTTGTTCCATATATGCCACAAATTTACTGATTGTTGCTTTTTCTTAGATTCTATTATATTTTTATCATATGCCATGATATATTTATCATTTTCATTTTTAATGAAACTATATTTTACAAGATGATTCCAATCTTCTTCGTCATTTATTCCAAATTGAGAATAAATAAGTTTTAAATGTTTTTTACATTCATCTAAATTATTAAATATTGAAATTTTGCTAGCATAATTTGAAATTTTTGCAATTGGCGCAGCTGGTATATGCGGTCCTATATCATTGAGTATTAATGATGATATAATTTTAGGATATTTACTTGCAAGCACCATGCCAATTAATCCGCCCATTGATGTGCCAAGCCATGTTACTTTTTTGAGATTTAATAATTTTAAAAAAATTAAACTATCTTTAATATATACACCATAATTATAATATTTCTTATTTTCAAAATACTGACTTAAATAACGCCCTGGATAATTAATTGCAATTACTCTAAAATTATCGGATAAAGAACTCGCTATCTTATCAAAATCATGGCCATTTCGAGTGAGACCATGTGCGCAAATAATTATATTTTTATTTGAAACATCTCCATGTTCAATATATGATAAAATATGAGATGGCACATATTGTAGTTTATACCAATTAAAATATGCTGGAATTTGTATAAATTTTTCTTGCATGATTAATCATCTTGAAATCAAGTTACTTTATTACTACTATACTAAAATAGTTAATTCATTCAAGATAAATGATAATATTGATTAAAAATTCACTAAATTAAAAAATAGAATGTTAGAAATTAAATTGCAAAATTTTACTTTTTTATTAAATTTTTCTCATGCAAATATTTTAATATTTGCTGCTATGTTAATAGTTACTTTTGCTACAAATATGTATCTGGTAAGAAATTTAAAAATCATTGGAAATATATATTTTTTATTCACTACGTTTGCAATATTTGCTGATGATTATTTTTCTATATTTTTTTCATTAGAAGCTATGATGATATGCGCATCATTACTTTTATTTCAAACAGATCATAAAATAGCAAAACAATATTTTCTTACACATTTTTTTAGCGGATCATTAAATTTAGTAGCAATTATATTGCTATTTATAAAAGTTGGTAATATGCAAATATCAAATATTACTTATTTATTTCTTGATGATGACAAATATATAATAGGATATTTATTCTTACTATCATATATGATTAATATTGCATCTTTTCCTTTTTCTAATTGGATGCTTAATAGTTACACAAAATCTACTGATCATTCTTTTTTATATTTAATTATATTTACAACAAATATTTCTATTATTATTGTAAATAAATTATTTGCAGGACTTCATTTGCTAAAATTCATAGGATTAGCAAATATAATTTATGGATCAATTTATGGATATATGGAAGTAAATTATAAAAAAATCTTTTGCTATATTAATATTATAACATTCGGTATGTTATTGATTATCATTGGTCAAGAACAACAAGATATGACACAAATAGTCACATTATTTATATTTATATCAATATTATATAAATCACTATTTGCCTTCTCAATTACAATGTTTCAAGAAATATCAAAATTTTTAATTATAATATGCTCTATATTATCTATACTAATTATTATTAATATACCTTTTACAGCAAGTTTTTTAACCAAAACATTCATGACTAGTGATATAAATCATGACATATATTATCATATTATATATTTTGGAAAAATTATAACAAATGTTGTATTATTACAAATTTATTGGAAATTATATAGTACTGATACACTTAAGATCAATAATGTTATATCTCAAACATCTATTTTATTTCTATGTTTAGTAAATATTTCTATTAATTTTTATATATATGATATTGCAAATTATTTGAATATATCTAATGAATTTATAAATTTTGAATATAAAAATCATATTAACTCACAGTTTATTATTATATTAACATCATTCATAATAAGTTTTTTAAGTAAAAATTCTTATAAATTTATTACAGATAAATACGAGATTGATTTTTTTAAAATAATAGGACTCACATGTAAAAAAATTCAATATATAAAAATTCCTGTTAAATATTTAATTATTTTTGATTATTTTAAAAATAACTTTATTGAGAAAATAAAAAATAATATTATATTTAAATACAAACTTAATCAAAAAGATTCTATTTTAATTATAATAATATTATTAATTTTATTTATGATATATTCATGCCAACTCTAAGACGCATGTCCAATCAATTTCATATATTCATGATATATTGCCTTAACAGAATAAATCCACAATAAACATACTATGATGAAGATACACATTAAAAAAGAAGAAATTGATGAAAAAGTTGCAGATGGGAATATTGTAAAAATAATTGATTGAATAAGGCCACTTGATGATTTTCCAACTTTGGCACTAATAACATCCACTGCCGCTTTGCCTTTTGTTTTTAGTTCATTATCTAATGGAATATATAACATTTCTCTTGAAGCATCCCAAATTGAATATTTTGTACCTTTTGCAAGAATATTTTGAATAGATCCAACTAAAACAGCAAGAGCAAGAGGACTCATTAATATGGCACCATCTGAAATAGAGATTATTTCTTTGTCAAATACTACTAAAATAAAAAACATAGTACCTGTAATTAAAATAATAACAGGACATATAATAGCAGCTGCAAACCAATTATATATTCTCATAACATTATTGCCAATTACAGTCATAATCATTATTGCAACTCCTGTCCACAAAACATAAAGACTATTAAATTCAGCATATGAATTTACAGAAGGATATAATTCCTTTATTTTTGCTTTCCAAACAGCTTCTACTAAATTCATTGTAAGACCAAAAGCTGCCGAACAAATTAACAATAACCATAAATATTTTGAAGCAGCTATATATCTAAAACTTTGAATAATCCCCATACTTGAAGTTTTTAAAGTGGGAATTTTTGTATAATAAATTTTATTTGTAAAAATATTTCTTGTGATAAAATTTACCATAAAACATGAAGCAAAACTAAATATTAGAACTAATATCATGGATATTTGTACTAAAAATACTTTATTAGATGAAATATCAAAAAAATATCTTGCAATTGTTCGCTCAGATGCCAAATTCATCATAATGAAACCAACAAATATTAACGATGAATTTCCAAATAAAGATAATAATGAATAAAATCTTTTTGCTTCTGATGTTGTAGTTAATTCATTAGCAAATTGCCAAAATAATAATACATAAAAAATATTTGGCCATAATTCGGCAAAACTATAAAAAACTACATAACTCCAATTAGAAAATAATGCTATATACCATTTTAAATGAGGATATTCTAGCATTAATACATGAACTGAATCAGAATTTATATGATAAGCATCTACATTTGGGTATATAATAAATGCAAATATTAAAAATATTGTAAGAAATACTAGATTTAAATATAGGAATATTTTTTCAAAACTGTAAATATTTACCATTTTTGCATATATTATAACAAATATTGTTGCAGTAGGCATTACACAATAAACTTTTGTGAAACTTGCTATTTCAGAGCTCATTTCTGAGATCAAGACACTATCTTTAAGAATACGCAATATATTTTGGTTAAATAAAATACAGAACATAAGAATAGACATTGGAATAAATTTACCAAGTTCATGATTATGAATTGGCCAAAATACTGATCGAAATTTATTATTAAAAATTTCCGAATTGGATTCTGTAGACATGGCTGTAATATAATACCAAAAAAAATAAAACTAATATAAGTTACGTTATGTGTTTATTTTAAAAATCTATCTAAATTAAAAATTAGTTTGACATTATTATAACGAAACTAAATTTTTGTCAAGTATTTATATTAATATAAATTAATATAATTAATTATTTTTTAACTTTTCTAAATATTCAAAATGTTTTAATGAAGAATAAAAACATATATACCAAAATAATATACTCAACATTAATGGATAGTAATTATTAAAATAAACTATCATACATGCTATTCCAAGAGAAGTGAAGCATGCTGTAAAAGTTTTTGCTAATGCTATAATAATTCCACAATATGTAAAACGTTTTGATTTTGGAAAATGTTTATAAAATATAGCATTTGCAGGCATAGATGAAGGTATAAAACAAGATAAAAATATTTGTATTGATAATAATTCATATTTTGAGGAAAGATTAGATAGTAAATGAGGTAAGAATGGAATAAAAATTAATGTTATTATAGATGTAAATTTTATCATTTTTAAAGGATGTATCTTTAAGCAGAGAAATAAAGCTATAATAGCACTTAGTAAAGAGGCTATTGATACTAAGAAATTTTGATAAATGACGTCTTTTGCTAAAAATCCAAATTTTTCAATCATTATATTGCTAGGTAGTATAAAACATATATAAGTATAAATTGATGATTGAATAAAAAACATAGAAACATAAGTTTTTATTGCAGGCTTTTTTTCAATCATTACATCTTTATTATTAATAATATAATTATCTTTTAGGTTATTTCTAATAATAATGCTGATAATTGAAATTATAGTTCCAAACATAAATATATATCTCCAGCCAGAATAATTATATTTAGTAACTATATAGGCAACGCACAGTGAAGATAAGGTCCCAAATAACCCAGCTATATCTATTAATGTTACTGCAAAATATTGATATGGTACTGGAATATTTTCTGTTAAATAAATTTCAGCTCCTATTTTTTCTCCAGAACATGTCACACCTTGTAACATTCTACATATTGTAATTATAATAGATGCGGCAATGCCTATTTCTGAATATGATGGTAATATAGCAATTGTAAAAGAAGATAAGGCCATGATAGATGTAGTTAAAAATAATACATATAAACGTCCATATTTATCACCAATATGCCCAAAAATTAATGCTCCAAATGGACGTAATATATAAGTAGAACAAAATGCGAATGCAGAAATTATAAAGATACTATATTCAGAATATTTTGGAAAAAATATATTATTTAAAACTACAGACATATGAACATATAACATAAGATCAAAATATTCTAAAAATGTTCCAGTAGAAAGTATTAATATGGTTCTTATTTGATTATTATAATGAGATAACATGATTTATTTAAGAAGACTTTATTTTATGTTTATGGTGCACCCAATTGGAGTCGAACCAATGGCCTTCACCTTCGGAGGGCGATGCTCTATCCATCTGAGCTATGGATGCTCAAATATATTTAAGAAAAATTATATTTATGGGGCGAATAACGGGGCTCGAACCCGTGACCCTCAGATCCACAATCTGATGTTCTACCAACTGAACTATATTCGCCATTATTGCTATATCATATTAACTATATGTTATAATTACAATAACTTTGTTATTCATGTCAAATTAATTTATTATTGACATTAAGTCAAGAAAAATATTAATTTTTTTAGAAAAAATGATATAGTATAGTTAAATCAATATTCAATTATATATTAATTATGACAGCAACAATACTCATTGTAGACGATATCGAGCAAAATGTAAAATTACTTGAAGCCAAATTATTAAATGAATATTATATAGTATTTAAAGCTTATAGTGCTATGGCAGCATTTACAATACTTGAAAATAATAAAATAGATATAATATTACTAGATGTTATGATGCCTATTATGGATGGGTTTGAAGCATGTAAAAAAATTAAGGCTAACCCTCTCACTACTCATATTCCTGTGGTTATGGTTACAGCATTATCTGAAACTGAAAATAGAGTTAAAGGACTGGAATCTGGAGCTGATGAATTTTTAACTAAACCTGTGGATGATGTAGCTTTAATAGCACGTATCAAATCATTATCACGCATGAAAGCAGTCATTGATGAATTAAAATTACGTAATAATACAAATCTGGAACTTGGTGGTGAAATTATAAAAATGGATGATAATTTTTCAGATACTAAAATTTTAATAATTGATGATGATTTTGTACAGGCGAAAAATGTCATGAATATATTAAAGAAAATTGTGGATGAAATTAAAATTATTACAGATATCGAACAATTGGATAATAATATAGACTATAAATATGATTTAGTTATTGTTTCATGCCAACTAGATAATAATGATCCATTGAGAATTAGTGTTAATTTACGTGCAAGTAATAATTTTAGTGATGCCGTGATTATGTTACTTGCTGAAGAAGAGAATATCTCTATGGTAATGAAAGGATTAGAACTTGCAGTAAATGATTATTTTATCTATCCAATAGAATCTAGTGAACTAATAGCTAGAACCAAAGCACAATTAAGACGAAAAAAATATCAAGATAATCTTCGTAGTAATTTACAAAATACTATTAATTTATCTATTAAAGATGGTTTAACTGGAATATTCAACAGACGTTATTTTGATGTACATATTAAACAACTTGTACAAAAATCAAATGAAGAAAAAAAAATTATTGGACTAATGATGTGCGATATTGATAAATTTAAGAATATTAACGATACTCATGGTCATCAAGCAGGAGATGTGGTGTTAAAAACACTAGCAAATATTTTGAATAAAATGTTTAGAGTAACAGATCTAGTATCAAGATATGGTGGAGAAGAATTTACAATTCTTTTAGAGAATATAACAGCAGAAGAGATTATTTCTATAGCAGAACGACTTAGAGATAAAATAGCAAAAACAGATTTTCTTATAGATGATAATAAAACTATTATAAATAATACTATTTCAATTGGAGTAACAATATATAAATATGGTGAATCAATATCAGAATTTATTGAACGCTCAGATAAAAATCTATATGAAGCAAAAGAAACTGGTAGAAATAAAGTAATATATAAGTAATTAATATGTCATTAGGTGAATTTTTTGTAATAGTAATTATTATTTTATTTATAATCAAGCCATCAGATATACCTATGATAATATCTCAAATAAAAGAAATACTTAATTTTTTTGATAAAATCAAATATAAAATATTAAACTCTTTTAAAGATAATATTATTACTGAAATAAAAAATATAGATGAAGCAAAAAATGAATTTAATCAAATAATTAATGATATAAATATTTTAAATAAAAATAAAAATAAAAATTAGTAACATAAATAAGGAAAATCATGCCTAGATCAAAATTTCTTGATCCAACAAATGA
>DYTE01000019.1 GCA_020726135.1 Rickettsia conorii | reverse complement strand
TTTGTAAAGGAAAAATTGCAATTATATTAAAAATTTCTAAAAATATTTTCAGGTTGGAACGTTTCAAAAAAATTTATATTATCATTAGAAATCAATGTTAGAACGCTCCTGATTAAGAACAGAAGATTAAAATGAGAGTTGCGTTCAAAATGAGAATTGCTGGTATTAGTAAATTCTATTTGACTAAATAGTGATTTTTTGTTATAAGATCATTATTGATTATGTAAAAATTAAACAATTATATTTCAGTTGTTTTTCAGTTGTTTAATTTTTTGGGACGTAGCCAAGCGGTAAGGCAACGGTTTTTGATACCGTCATGCGGTGGTTCGAGTCCACCCGTCCCAGCCAAGTCTTTTTAAAGACGATTCTTTTATAGTAACAAATTATTTTTAATCATATTTAAAATGGAATTTTTATGGCATATGGCACAAAACTATTAGATCATTACGAAAATCCAAGAAATGTAGGTTCTTTAAATAAGGATGATAAAAATGTTGGTACTGGAATTGTTGGAGCTCCAGCTTGTGGCGATGTAATGAAACTACAAATCCGTGTTAATGATTCTGGCAAAATTATAGAAGCTAAATTTAAAACTTTTGGCTGTGGTTCGGCTATTGCTTCAAGTTCTCTTGCAACAGAATGGCTAAATGGAAAATCTTTATCTGACGCTAACACAATTAAAAATACTGATATTGCTCAAGAATTGTCACTTCCACCAGTTAAGTTACATTGTTCTATGCTTGCTGAAGATGCAATAAAGGCAGCAATTAATGATTATAAAAACAAACAAAAATAATTATTATGTCTGAACAAACAATCATGTCTGTTACCGATGCAGCAATTTCTCAAGTTAAAATATTAATATCAAAACGAGAAAAGGAAAGTCTAGGTATTAGAGTTGGAGTAAAATCTGGTGGATGTTCAGGCCTATCTTATTATATTGAATATGCAGATGAAATCAGTAAGTTTGATGAAACAATTCAAATTGAAGGAATCACAATATTAATAGATCCAAAGGCATTAATGTATCTTATTGGTAGTAAAATGGACTATGTTATAGATGAATTTAAATCTGGTTTTATATTTTTAAATCCTAATGAAAAAGGCAAATGTGGTTGTGGTAAATCTTTTAGCGCATAATCAATCCATTGCTTTCTTAATATCAATGTAACATTATCAAAAATAATTAAAAATTATATATGCTGCATCAATTAATGTTTATGATCATGATTATGTAGATAAAAACCTATATTAGATAAATTATCAATAAGTTCAGGGTTATTTTTTATATCACTTGCTCTACCGCTACAACATACATGACCATTGAGACAAATAACTTGATCAGAATTTTTAATAACAGTATAGAGATCATGCGATATCATAAAAATACTTGTTCCGAAATGTTTCTTTATTTTATTTAATATTAAATATAATTCTTGTTGAGAGTTTATATCAAGTGATTTACTTGGTTCATCTAATATTAGCAAATCTGGTTTGTTCATGATTGCTGAAATGATTAATAATTTTTGAAATTGTCCGCCAGAGAGATTTTTAATATCAGTAACTAAAATGTGATTCATTTCGTTTTCTGTGATAATTGCTCCAAATATATCTTCTATTTTGAAATTTCTTGATGTCATAATTTTTAAGAATATATTTCCATTCATTGGAAGATCTAGAGAAAATACAAATTTTTGAGGAACATAACTCATTCGAATATTAGATTTTATTGATATTTTTCCTGTATAATTTTTATCCAATCCTAATATGAGTCTTGCTATAGTTGTTTTGCCAGCGCCATTTGGACCAATTAATGTTGTAATTTCTGATTTTTTAACTTCAAAACTAATATTCTCTAATAAATATTTTTGTCCTATTTTTTTTGAAACATTATGAAATTTTATCAATTTAAATAATCGTAATTAATTTTGTAATATTTGTGTCATATTTTTTATTTCTTCTTTTAAAGTATGATCTAAATCTGATAATTCTTCTATTTTTTTTATAGCATGCATAACAGTTGTATGATCTTTTTTACCAAATTTTCTACTTATATCTACCAAACTTTTTGATGTTAACATTTTACTTAAATACATAGCAATTTGTCTTGGTCTTGCTATTGAAATGCATCTTGTTGCTGAAAACATTTCAACTAATCTTATATTATATTGTTCAGCTACTATTTTTTGTATATCATCAATGTTAATTGTTTTGTCATGCGCTCTAATAAGGTCTGACAATATATGTCTAGTATTTTCTACACTTAACTCTTTTCCTACTAATGTTGAATGAGCTATAACTTTATTTAGCGCTCCTTCTAATTCCCTAACATTTGAAGCTATTTTATTAGCTAAAAACTCTACTACATTTCTTGGAATTTTAATATTCATTTGTTCTAATTTAGACTCCAAAATGCCAAGTCTTAATTCATATGTAGTGCTGTGAACATCAGCAACAAGACCCCAACCTAGTCGTGATTTTATTCTATCCTCCATATTTCTAAGGTCAGAAGGAGATCTATCAGACGATATAATAATTTGTCTATTATTATCAATCAATGCATTGAAAGTATGAAAAAATTCTTCTTGAGTACTATCTTTACCGCAAATAAATTGTATATCATCAATCATCAACAAATCTACAGAACGAAATTCTTCTTTAAATGACATCACATCTTTATTACGTATAGATTTAATAAATCTATACATAAATTTTTCAGCAGACATATAGATTACTTTGCGAGCAGGATTATTTTCTTTTATATACCATGCTATTGAATGCATAAGATGAGTTTTACCAAGTCCTACACCTCCATATAGAAATAATGGATTAGATTCAGCGACAGCGCTACTTGACTCTGCTATAGAACGTGCAGCTGCATAAGCTAATTCATTTGGCGCACCTACAACAAAATTATCAAAAGTAGAACGTGAATCTAATGTATAATCTATATCAAAAACTGATGAATGCTCCTCAATATCAGAAGAAAAATTATCTATAATTTTTGTATCATGAGCTATAAAATTATTCACATTACAAGATAATTCTTTTGTAATAATTTCTACAGATTTTATAATAGGATTATATTGACGTAAAAATTGTAAAATAGTTAGAGAATATTTGGCTTTAACCCAATCTCTTATAAAATTAGTAGGAGCAGCAAGAACTGCTATATCAACTGAGAATTCAATAAAATTAATTTTACTAAACCAATTTCCATATAATACATCTCCATAATTATTATATAGATCATGTGAAACATTTCTCCACATTTCATTATGATCAACTATTTGATTTGTTTGCCAAAGTTCAGTTTGATTTGATGTCATAAACTTAACCATGGTAAATTATTATTTTTCCAACCCATATAGCCATCTTCAATATTATAAAGGTCATTTTTTAAAAACTGACTAATCAAATTAGCCGCTTCGTACGAACGTTTACCTAAACGACAAATAAAAAATAAACTATTTAACTCATGCTTATCTTCTAATTTAATTAATAATTCTTGAATAAAATTTTGATTAAATAACATATTTGGAGATATATAAATACTTAACAATAATAATTGTGAATTATTAATCTTAGGAATGCCGTAATCACACCATTCTACTTCAGATCTTACATCTATCAATATGTTATTTTTATTTTGACACATATCAAAAGCTATTATTGAAGAGATATTTTTAATATTACGCATAGATGGAAAATGTCTTTTTAATATTTAATGTGAAACTTAAACTTAGCTGATGTGAGTAAATTTAATTACTAATATAACATTGTTTTGAATTGTATCTAACATGCAAACAAGTTCTATTTTTTGATTATATTACTATAAAAATAATTTGCAATGGGTTAAAAATTTTGATTATTAGAAATATTTAAATAAATGAATGTGATATTTTTGAATATATTGAGATGTGATCTGCTCTTGTTCATTAATAATCTCATGATATTGCATAGCATAATTTAGTTATGCAATATTCATTTAAAATAATATCTCCTCTTTTCTTCAAAGCTTTGCTATAATCTATTTTTGAGATTTAATAAATATAATAACAATAATTATGTCTGATTTGTTTAGTTTAGTAAGTAATAAGAAAAAATCTGAAACTACATCATATAGCGCTAAAGATATTGAAGTTTTAGAAGGTTTGGAACCAGTTCGTAAAAGACCAGGTATGTATATTGGTGGAACTGATATAAACGCATTACATCATTTAATATCAGAAGTGCTAGATAATTCAATGGATGAGGCAGTAGCAGGTTTTGCAACAATAATTAAAGTTAAACTTTGTAAAGATAATTATGTGATTATATCAGATAATGGTAGAGGCATACCAGTTGACAATCATCCCAAATTTCCTGATAAATCAGCATTAGAAGTTATATTAACTGAACTTCATTCTGGAGGAAAATTCTCAAATAATGCTTATCAAACTGCAGGTGGATTGCATGGTGTTGGAATATGTGTTGTAAATGCATTATCTGATTTTTTAGAAATATCTGTATATAAACAAGGAATATGTTACACGCAAACTTATTCAAAAGGACATAAAACGAGTGATTTAATTCAAGCTCCTTGTGCCAAAAATGCTAAAGGAACAATGGTTAAATTTCATCCTGATAAAGAAATTTTTGATGATATAACATTTAGTCCTAAAAAAATATATGATAATGCTAAGTCTAAAGCTTATTTATATCAAGGCGTTACTATAGAATGGGAATGTGAAATTGATGATGAAAAAGTGCCTAAAAAATCATTAATACATTTTCCAAATGGATTAAAAGATTATTTAAATTCTAAATTACTTCCATCAGATATGGTAATAGAGAAAATATTCTCTGGTAATGTGAGTTTTGATAATAATAATGTAAAATTAGAATGGGCACTTGCTTGGAACAATAAAAATGATGGTTCGATTCAATCATATTGTAACACTATTCCTACTCCTCTTGGTGGGACTCATGAAACAGGGTTTAAAACAGCCTTATTACGTTCTATTAAATCTTTTGGTGAAATGATTAATAATAAGAAATCATCAATAATTACAATTGAAGACATATTAATTTCATCTGATATAGTATTATCATTATTTATAAGTGATCCCTCTTTTCAAGGTCAAACTAAAGAAAGGCTTGTATCTCCTCATGTAACTAAAATTGTTGATAATATAATAAAAGATCATTTAGATAATTGGTTAATCAGTGATAAAACAATGACAATAATTTTGTTGGATTATATAATTGCTATAGCTGAATTCAGAATTAGTAGAAAAAGTGAAAAAAATATATCTCGTAAAAATATTATACAAAAATTACGGTTGCCAGGTAAATTGTCTGATTGCACAAGGACTACTAAAGAAGATACTGAATTATTTATAGTTGAAGGTGATTCAGCTGGTGGTACTGCAAAACAAGCGAGAGATAGAGAGACTCAAGCTATATTACCTATAAGGGGTAAAATATTAAATGTTGCAAATTCGACAATGGATAAAATTGCTGCAAATCAAGAGATACGTGATCTTGAGACAGCTCTTGCATGTGGTAGTTTAAAACATTATAAAGAAGAAAATTTACGTTATGATAAAATTATTATTATGACAGATGCTGATGTGGATGGAGCTCATATTGCATCATTACTTATGACATTTTTTTATTTAAGAATGCCAGACTTAATAAAAAATGGGCATTTATATATAGCAAAACCACCATTATTTCGTTTAATGCAAAATAATAAAACTTATTATGCAGTAGATGAAGAGAATAAAACATCATTAATAGATGAATTATCTAAACAAAGTAAAGCTAAGATTGAAATAGGTCGTTTTAAAGGATTGGGTGAAATGATGCCAATTCAGTTAAAAGAAACAACAATGAATAAAAAAAATCGATCTATTTTACAAATAACTATTGAAAATTTTGAAAATACTACAGAAATAGTAGATAATCTGATGGGTAAGAAACCAGAAAAAAGATTTGAGTTTATTTATAACCAAGCTTTGAATAAAATGGATAACATCATCCATAATCTTGATATTTAAAATGAGAACTAAAATTATGTTACATAGATTTTTAATAATAATATTTCTACTAATTTCTAATATAGCAATTGCAGAAACAAATAATGAAGAAGATAAAAAAATAGAAAATCTTCCAAATGCTGAATATTATAAACAATATGAAGCTGTAGTAGATTTAATAGATAAGAATTATGTGCAAGAACCGCCGGATAAGCAAAAAATGACTGATGCGGCTCTTAATGCTATGTTATTGGAATTGGATCCACATTCAACTTATCTTACAGGCGAAGATTTAGAAGATCTATTAACTCATACAAAAGGTGAATTTGGTGGAATAGGTGTAGAAATAATGTATGAGAATGGAGCTATCAAAATTATTTCAGCCTTAGATGATTTACCTGCACATAAAGCAAATATGGAAACAGGTGATTATATCGTTGGAGTGAATGATGAATTTGTTTCAAATCTTGGATTTTATAAATCAGTTAAAGCAATGCGTGGCGAGCCTGGTACTAAGGTAAAATTACTTGTTATTAAACATGACGAAACAAAACCAAAAGATATAGAACTTATCAGGGAAACTGTTAAAATTTCTCCTGTTAAAACTTCTTTAGAGAAAAATAATGTAGCTTATGTAAGAATTAAAACTTTCAATGAACATACTTATAAAGAATTAAAAGAAAATATAGAAAAATTAAAAATTGATACAAATAATGATATTAAAGGTATAATTTTAGACTTGCGTAATAATGGTGGAGGTTTGCTGAATCAAGCTATTTTAGTTTCAGAATATTTTATAAATAATGGAATTGTTGTAAGCACTAAGGGCAAAGCTGCAGGCACTAGTCAAGAATTTTTTGCTAGTAAAAATTCAGCAAAAGCACCAAATGTACCAATGATAATTCTTATTAATGGTGGTTCAGCATCAGCTTCTGAAATTGTAGCAGGTGCTCTTCAAGATTATAAACGCGGATTAATTATTGGTACAAAATCTTTTGGCAAAGGATCTGTTCAAACTCTATTACCTATTAATAATAATGCGGCTGTCAAATTAACTACATCAAAATATTATACACCTAGTGGTAGATCTATTCAGGCAGAAGGTATATTGCCAGATATTATTATAGATAATGCAAAAGTAGAATTTTCTAAATCTTCTGAATCAGATAAAATTTTTTCTGAAAAATCATTAAGAGGATATTTAAAAAATGATACAAAAGAAAAAATTCAAAATGATTTGAAAGATAAAAATAATAATAAAATTTTTGATAAAAAATCAGTAGAAAAAAATAAAAAACCGGATAATATTAATAATAAAAAAAATGATGATGAATTATCAGAATTATATAAATCTGATTATCAATTTGCTAGAGCATTTGACATAATTATGGGGTTGATATTAACTAATAATAAGTAAATTATAGAATGAACTATAGATATACTTTAAGGCTATCTCTTGCTGGATTATTTTTTGGAGTATTAGTCAGTATGATATTATATCGTTATCTTATGATTCACGATATAATATTAAACCAAGTAATCTCTATAAATACTCATGTTTCAGATGTATATGGGCAATATGTTGTTATACCACATAAAAAAACTATTGATAAAATTAATAAACTTGGTTATGTAAATCTTTTGAGAGATAAAGATTTTATAGAATTTGTAAATGATTCTATCAAATCTCTTATAAATATAAAAGCTTATGTTTCAATATATGATATACATGGTAATAAAATAATCACCAATAAACCAATGAAGATAATTAATTTTTATAATAAAAAAAATACAAATTTTTTATCTTCTCTCGTTCATGAAATGGATAAATATTTTCTAAAACATTTTATGTCTCCTGGTCTTATTAAATTTGCGTTTGAAGGTATCACACATCATACTATTTATCCGAATGCATTAGTTTTAGAGGAGGAAAAAGTTAAAAATCTAGATTTACTTACAAGTTATATACCTATTATAGGTGATAGTGATAATAATTTTTCCATATTATGTATAATAGAAGTTGATACAGATTTAACTAGTTTATGGGATGATATATCAACAATAGAGGTACGAATATTTTTTATAATATGTATCATGTCTTTTATATTTTGTGTAATTATAATTGCAACATCTAATAATGCAGAGAATATTATAAAAAAACAATTTGAAGCAAAGACTATTTTAGAAGAAACAATGAAAAAAGTTGAGCAAGCAAGTTCAGTACAGAGTAAATTTCTTGCTAATACAAGTCATGAACTTAGAACTCCTCTAAATTCTATTATTGGATTTTCTGATATATTATTAGCAAATGAAAAGAATATTAGTCCTATCAATTATGAATATTTACAAGACATTAACAATGCTGGAAAACATTTACTTGGTATTATTAATGATATTCTAGATATATCAAAAATTTCTGCAGATAAATTAACAGTAGATTATATAGAACTAGACTTGAATAAAATAATTACATCTAGTTTAAGACTTGTAAAACCAAGGGCAGATCAAGCACAAGTAGAATTAAAAGAAAATTTATCGTTAAATCATGTCATAATTAAAGCTGATCAAAAAAGATTAAAACAAGTATTGTTGAATTTACTATCTAATGCTATAAAATTCACAAATATTGGTGGTTCTGTAACTACTTCAATGGAAATAGATGAAAAACAAGCTATAGTTTATATTAGTATAGTAGATACTGGTATTGGTATTGAAGAACAAGATATACCTAAAATATTAGAACCATTTGGGCAAATTGATAGTACTCTTAGCCGTAAATATGATGGCACAGGGCTCGGTCTACCATTAACTAAGAAACTTGTTAAATTAATGCAAGGTACATTTGATTTACAAAGTAAAATTGGAGTAGGAACAAAAACAACTTTATCTTTTAAATATTCTAGTATAGTAATTTAAAAATTATATAAGGAGTAGTTTTTTTTATGAATTAATTGATAAATATGCCAACAATGATAATGATAATTTCCTATTTTTTTATAATATTTTAAAAAAATTTAACATAAAATTGATATTATTAGAAATTTATATATCTTTAATAAAAGTACAACAATGGTTAATTATGAAAAAAACAATAATAGAAGATATAGATAGAATTACAGAATTAAAAGAACTTTTGATCATTGGCCCAAATCTTTTTGTTTTGGCTAAAACAGAAGCTTTGTTAAATCGAGATGATTGTTTGATAATTAAATATGATCCTATTAGTAAAATTTCGATTACAAAAGATTTTATTGAGAAAAAATTAAAAGAAAAAAATTGTAAAATAGGACGAAATACTCGCATTGATATTAATGCTCATGGTAATAATCTAGATGGTAAACATATTATTGATCTTGATGAAGATAATTCTATTTTTACACAGGATTTTTTTGAGGAACTAAAAAATCTTGTTAGAGATGAACCATTACATATTCATTTATGGTCATGTTATGGAGGAGCTGCAAATAAAGTAGCTGATGCTTTAGG
Organism: Rickettsia conorii; assembly: GCA_020726135.1. Classification (GTDB taxonomy): domain Bacteria; phylum Pseudomonadota; class Alphaproteobacteria; order Rickettsiales; family Rickettsiaceae; genus DYTE01. Next base: position 11,820 of record DYTE01000019.1, on the reverse strand, counting down.
ATATGAATCAATTTTAGTAACACATGTTGAAGGGAAAGAATCATCGTTGAGCAAATTGTCTGACTATATAATGATAAAATCATTAAACAATTATTTAACAAATCCTTCTTTAACAGTTCATGAACAATTTTTACATGATTTACCATATAATTTTGAACCTACAACTTTCTCAAAAATAAATAAAGATAGAAGAATTTTAAAATTTAAATCACTTCGTATATTAAGAAAGGAAGAACTAAAAAATTTAAGAGAAGGGTTAAATAATTCTGGTTTAGATTATGCTAAACAAATGCTTATTGAAGAATCTAAAGAATTTCAAAAAATTTTCCCTGATACTAATATTGATCTTAAATTAGATGATAATATATTAAAAGAATATTTATTAGGAATATTTATTCATGCTTGTAGTTCAGTTTCAAAAACAAATGAGGAAGAAATAGAAAAATTCATTATTTCATTAAAAAATCTAAATATTAACATAAATGATTCAATCAATCATTTAAATCCTCTCTTTTCTTCTTTAATTAAAAATAATGGCAATATTGCAAAAATATTGATAAAGTCTGGTGCAAATATTAATATCAAAAATGATATTGGCGATTCTCCTCTTATATGGGCTGCAAGTAATGGCAAGCCAGAGATAGTAAAATTATTACTTTCTCATCAAGATATAGATGTCAATGTAAAAAATGATTTAGGTACGTCTCCTTTAATCTTTGCTGTAAAGACTGACAAGCCAGAGATAGTAAAATTACTACTTGCTCATGAAGATATAAATGTTAATGCAAAAAATAATTTTGGCATCTCTCCTCTTATTTTGGCTGTAGAGGATTGCAAGCCAGAGATAGTAAAATTACTACTTGCTCATGAAAAAATAAAAGATACAAAAATAGCTATATCAACAGCAAAAGATCCTGAAATTATTCAATTACTAAAAGCACATGAGCAAAAAAAAATACAACAAGAAGCTGTAGCAATAGGAGTCACTTTAAATAATACTATATATCTAAATAATAATACAAATTATAGTGCATCAATTTATTCTAAAACAATATTATTAACTACGCCAAATAATATTAATAATATACAAATCACAAGAAAATTTTAGAATATTTCTACATTTTTGGTAATATGGATAGATAATCTTCTTTCCATAATTCAAGATATAATGAAGGATCGATATTACCGCCTGAAATCATGATTAAGATTTTTTTTGGGTATCTCTGTAATTTTAACCATTCTATAGCACTATGCATATTAATAGCGCAAGATGGTTCGCATGTAATTTTTAGTAAGTGAATTAACCATGCTGTCCAATAATATATTGAATATTCATCTACAATCATTAAATCATCAATTTTTTTTAAATATTCAAATGTACGGCTAGATATACCAAGAGTACGTAGTCCATCTGCAACTGTAACAGGGGAATTTATAAATCTATAAATTTCATTTTGTTTTAATGAAAGAAAAGCATCATTGGCATTTGCAGGTTCAGAACCTATCAAGAGACTATGAGGTGATAATATTTCTTTAGCTAGATAAGTTCCAGATAATAATCCACCACCTCCGCATGAAGCAAAGATTGCATCAGGTGAAAAATTTATTTGAGTTAATGCTTCATAACACATTGTAGCAGCGCCAAAAATAGTAGTATCACTGTCTGACGGATGGAGATAATAAAAACCATTTTGTGAATCATATTTTGCCATGTCTTCAGCTTCTTGGCGGGTCTCAGTACATATAATTTCAGCACCATAATATTTAGCTTCTTGTTGCTTGATAAAAGAAGTATTTTTTGGTAAATATATACGAGCATGACAGCCTAATTTTTTTGCAGCGAAAGCAAGACCTATTCCATGATTACCAGTGCTATATGTCACTATTTTATTCAAAGAAGCCCCAGATTCAATTAAATCAAGTAGATGATTAAAAACTCCTCTAACTTTAAATGCACCAGTCTTTTGTAGAGAATCAACCTTAAAGAAAATTTCATGTCCAGCTAACATTTCATTTAATTTTTCTGAATATAATATAGGAGTTAAATATAAATATTTAGAAATTCTATTTAATGCTTTTTCTATTTTTGATTTATACATTATGTCAATAAATTATTAGGTCCAAAGATTTTTCATTTTATTAAAAAAACTTTTATCATCATTATCTTGTTTTGTATCTACGTCAAATTCCTCAAGTAGTTCTTGTTGTTTTTTTGTTAAATTACGAGGAGTTTCAACAAATATATGTACATACATATCTCCTGCACTGGAGGAACGTATTTGTGGCATACCCTTAGAACGTAATGTTAATTGAGTTCCTGTTTGAACTCCAGCTGGTATTTTTAATTTTGTTTTAGAACCATCAATAGTTGGAACGTCAACTTCTCCACCAAGTGCTGCAGTAACTAATTTAATTGGAATATGACAATGTAAATTAAGTCCATCCACTTTGTATAATTCATGGGATTTGATTGTAACGAAAATATACAAATCACCATTTGGTGCGCCACGAAGCCCTGCTTCCCCTTCTCCTGGCAATCTAACTTTATTACCAGTTTGAACACCCGCTGGAATATTTACAGATAATTTTCTATTTTCAGAAACACATCCTTGACCTGAACATTTGATGCAAGGGTCTTTAATAACTTGTCCACTACCTTGGCATTTTGAACATGTTTGTTCTACAGCAAAAAATCCTTGTTGCATACGAACAACTCCATACCCATTACATACATTACAATTACTAGTATTTTTAGATGTTTTAGATCCATTGCCATTACAAGTTGAACATTTAACATTAGTTATAAAATTAATATTTTTTTCAATTCCTGTAAAAGCTTCTTCCAATGTAATTTCAATATTATAACGAAGATCAGAACCTTGAGTTGGTGCAGAACGTCCTTTGGAGCGTCTCCCACTCATTAAATCACCGAATATATCTCCAAATATATCATTCATATCTGGACCAAATCCACTAGTACTAGAATATTGCCCACCAGCATTTCTACCTCCAGTTTGTGAAGCAGCATCAGCCCCAAAACGGTCATAGGTTGCACGTTTCTGTTCATCTTTTAATACATCATATGCAGAACTAATTTCTTTAAATTTTGCTTCAGCTTCTTTATTGCCATGATTTTTGTCTGGATGATATTTCATAGCAAGCTTACGATATGCAGTTTTTAATTCATCTTGAGAAGCAGTTTTAGTAACTCCTAAAATTTTGTAATAATCTTTTGACATTTTATTGTAATATTCATTTTTATAATTTTAGATCATAATGATCTTCATTTAGGTAATTATTTTAAGAATTTCAAGACCTTAATAATATATAAATTCATCAATTTTAAGTAAGATATTCTAGAACATCTTACCTAAAATATATTATATATTATTTTTTTCTTCTTAAACCGAGCTTATTAGTCAAATCTAAATATTTAGATATATTTTTCTTTTTAGCATATTTAAGAAGTCTATTACGACGTCCAACAAGTATCAACAGGCCTCTTTGAGAAGAATAATCTTTTGGATTTTCTTTTAAATGAGCTGTTAAATTTAAAATTCTAGTTGTTAATATTGCGCATTGCACATCAACGGAACCAGTATCTTTTTCATTTATAGCATATTCTGTAATTAAATCTTGTTTTACTTCAGGTTTAATCGACATCTATAATCTCCTTTTTGTCTATTATGTTAAATACTCTATGTGACTTGAAGCAAAAATTTTGAATTGATCCAATAGCAAGCAATTTACCATTATATTTAACAACAAACAATTCAATATTATTAATATTTTCAAAAATAGATTTTTGACCATGTATAATCTGAAAAGCCTGAAGTTTACTTACATTCATAACCAGGATGTCGTCCAGTATTGCTTCAATATTCAGCATTTTTTCTATAAAAAAGTCTTGCACATTATTTATTGGAAAATTTTTCAGCTCTTCTTGCTTTATTGCGTTATCTTCTGAAAATATACCAACTTTTGTGCGCCTTAATTCTATCACAAAACCTAAAGTTTGCAATGACAAAGCAATATCTTGAGCCAAACTTCTAACATAAGTGCCTTTAGAACATGTAACAATATAAGTAGCACTTTTATTATTATCGTTAAAATCTATATTTTCTAAATTAAATATTTCTATATTTCTTGATTTCATTTCTATTTGTTGATTTTGTCTAGCTAATTTATAGGCTCTAATACCATTGATTTTAATAGCTGAAAAAATAGGAGGTATTTGTGTGATATTACCAATAAATTTAGAACAAATATTCTTAACTTCAATTGATGTAGGTATGTGATCGGATGTAGCTGTAATTGTACCCTTTGCATCACCACTATCAGTTTGAGTGCCAAATTTTACAGTAAAAATATATGTTTTTCTTTCAGACATAAGAAAATTAACTAATTTTGTAGCTTCACCAACAGCAAGCGGTAAAACTCCTTCAGCATCTGGATCTAAAGTACCACAATGTCCTATTTTTATGTTTTTTGGTAATAGTTTCTTTACCAAATTAACCATAGATGCAGATGTAATATTTTTTGGTTTATAAATATTTAACCAACCATTATAAGTCATATAATTACATATTAATTTTTAATAGGTCCATCAATATTTCCTGACATAAATTGTTTTATCAACTCATTTTCACTATTATGCAGATCTTCTTTTTTGCCAATCCATGAAATATTTCCTTTATAAAAAAAAGCTATATAATCAGCTATTTTATAAGCACTATTCATGTCATGAGTAATTGTGATTGTTGTAGCATTTAAATTATTTTTTGCTTTGATAATTAATTCATTAATTACATTAGTCATTATTGGATCAAGACCAGTCGTTGGTTCATCAAAAAATATAATTTGAGGATTAGTAGCAATGGTTCTAGCAAGAGAAACTCTTTTTTGCATACCACCAGATAATTCAGATGGGTATAAATGTAGTACATCGTGAGATAGTCCAACATCAGTAAGTTTAGTTTTGGCTAAATCTAAAAGATCCTTATGATTTAAATCATATAATTTTTTAGCAAAAAATATGATGTTATCTTTAACAGTTAGAGAATCAAAAAGAGCGCCACCTTGAAATAAAAAGCCCATATTTTGCATTATTGAAAATCTTTTACTATCAGAAATATTACTTGTTTCAATTCCATCTATAAAAATATTACCATAATCCGGTATTATTGTTCCTATAATAGTCTTTATAAAAACAGACTTACCAGTTCCAGATGGGCCGACTATTACAAGAGAAGTACCAGAAATTATGTCTAAATTAATATTATTCAAAACATGATTCTTTCCAAATGATTTATGTAAATTAGAAATTTTAATTTTTATGTTATTTTCTGACATATGATTATATTTAGTTATATTTTTATTTGGAAAAATAATTCTGTTAAAATATAATTGCTAATTAAAATTAATATTGATGAAGTTACAACAGCATTGGTTGTGGCATCTCCAACACCTTTAGCTCCTTTATTGGAATAATAACCACTATAACAACTAACTACTGATATAATAAATCCAAAAATAGAAGCTTTGATTAATCCTGAAATAACATCGCCTATTGCTAAATATTTTACTGTACTAATAATATAAGCTGAACTGTTGAAATCTAATTTATAGACTCCAACTAAATACCCACCCATGACACCAAGTATATCTCCAATTAAAACAAGACATGGCATAGCAATTATACTAGCTATGACTCTTGGTGTGACTAAATATTTTACTGGGTCAGTTGATAATGTATATAATGCATCAATTTGTTCTGTGACACGCATCGTTGCAATTTCCGCTGCAATTGAAGCACCAACACGTCCAGCAACCATAAGACCGGCAAGAACAGGTCCTAATTCTCTAGTCAGTGATAATACGACAACTGTTGCTATTGCGCTTTCAGCAGAAAATCTAGAAAATCCAGTATAGCTCTGTAACGCAAGAACAGCTCCAGAAAAAAAAGTAGTCATAGCAACAACTGGCAATGAATAAAAACCAATAGATATTAATTGTTTGAAAAAAATATTTAAATATATTGGTGGTCTAATCATATTTGCTAAAGCATAAAATGCAAATAATATGAATTTTCCAATTATTTCACATAGGTCTAATGTTTTTCTGCCAATGATTGTTATTGAACTTATTAACATTTATATATTCTCTTATATCTATTACCTAAATAGCAGGTGATTTCCCTACCATGACTATTTATTATACTACCAATATTATCTGGTGTACAATTATCTCCTATTACTTCTACATTTTTTCCTAAAAAAATATTTTGAAGGCCTATGTCTGTGACATCTATAGTTATGAAATCCATAGATATTCTTCCAACTATTTTCACTGGAATATTATCTATAAATAAATTACCTATATTACTCAATTGCCTCATATAACCATCACCATATCCAAGTGGAATTGTGGCAATAATAGTATCTCTTTTTGTTACGAATGTCATATCATATCCTATATATTCACCTATTTTTAGATATTGAATATGAATGATTTTTGTTAGTAATTTAACAGGATTTTGAATATTTAAATTACCATAATTCCCAATTCCATAAATGGCAGCTCCTGGTCTTAACATATCAAAATAATATTGCTTACCACAAAATATACCACTTGCAATTAAACTTGCTTTAACATTTGTAAAATTGCTTAAATAATTTTGAAATCTAATTAATTGGTAATTATTATATTCATGTTTAGGATTATCTCCTGCTGCCAAATGGCTTATTATATATAATATATTAATATTTTTTTTAAATTCTTCATTGTTTAAAAATTCTTCTATATCATTTTCAGACATGCTAAATCTATTAAGCCCTGTATTGAAATGCAATAATGCTGATAATTTGATATTTTTATTAATTGCAAAATTATTCCATATTTTAATTTGTTGCAAATTATTTAAGACAGGAATTAAATTATATTCTAAAAACTCATCTATCTCATTTTCAAATATACCGGCAAATATATAAATATATGGTTCATTTCCAATATTTTGACGTAATATAATTGCTTCAGATAATGTAGCTACAAAAAAATTATTACATTTATTATACGAATATAGCTTATTAGCTATTTCAATCATACCAAGTCCGTAAGAATTAGTTTTAACTACAGCGCTAACAGTAATGCTGGAAGAAAATTTTTGCGAATAATCCAAGATCACTTGATAATTTTGTGAAATTTTTTTTAAATCTATTTCGAGAATTGAATTATTGATATACATAGAGATTATAGATGCATAAAAAAGAATGGTGGGCTTGAGAAGACTTGAACTTCCGACCTCACGCTTATCAGGCGTGCGCTCTAACCAGCTGAGCTACAAGCCCATAGAAGAGCTAGCTTATTTTATTTTAAGTATAAGTGGTGGGCTCACCGGGATTCGAACCCGGGACCTACGCATTAAAAGTGCGGCGCTCTACCAGCTGAGCTATGAGCCCACTTAAATATTTAATATTTTAAATATAAGTATATTATATAAAAAATATAAAATAACAATTACCTTTATCTAACAAAATGGCCAAAATGTCAAGTAATTTTTTATTTGTTTTATAAAATATACGAATATATAGTATAATAGGTTGTATAAAATATATTATAAATTACTTTAAGTATAATTATACTAATTTGTTTAATAATAATTTATTTATAGTAATTTTTATTAATACTCGTTTTGTTTCATAAAGTTAGTAATAAAAATTTGATATATTAATCTAATAATTTTGCTATATTAATATAGTCACTAGTAGATAAATTTTCTGCTCTTAATGTCTGTTCTATATTTAATTTTTTTAATATTTCGTCTAAATTTAAAGGTTTAAGAGATGATTTAATCATTTTTCGTCTTTGTCCAAATGCTAGTTTGGTAATTTCTTCCAAGGTAGAAATAATTTTTGGAGTTAATTTTAAACCTGATTCATGTGGTGTTAATCTTAAAATAGCTGAATCAATTTTAGGAGTAGGAGTAAAAGAAGCAGCACTGACATTAAAGCATTTTTCTGTATTACAAATTGCTTGTGATATTACTGATAATCTTCCATATAATTTGCTATTAACATTAGCACATATTTTATCTACCACTTCTTTTTGTAACATTATGGTTATACTATCTATCAAATGAATTTTTTTAAGCCAACGAATCAGTAATTCTGTGCCTATTTGATATGGTAAATTTGATATAATATTTATTTTTTTATCTTCTCTAGCAATTTGCTCTATATTATAAATTAAAGCATCATTTTCAACTATATTTAAATTATTATAAATAGATTTTATGTCCTGTAATAATGCTATACATCTATGATCCATTTCAATTACAGTAAATTCTTCAGGATGTAGTAATTCTATTATAGAACGAGTCAATCCTGCTGTACCTGGACCAATTTCTAAAATTAAACTATTTTGTGCAACTTTGCTAGCTTTAGCTATTTTATCACATAGGCTAGTATCAAAAATAAAATTTTGGCTATATTTTTTTAATGGTTCAATAGAATATTGTTTAGCATGTTTTGCTATGGATGGTAAAATTATATGATGCATTTATAATTATTTAAAGAAATTAATAGAAATTTTTAAAAGATGAATAAAAATAATAATATTTTTACTCATCTTAAAATGAAATTAGTATGATTTACTATCTTTTTTTTCTGTCTTATTAGTTGAATTCTTATCCTCTGTTTTTGACTCAGATTTTAAAACTTCCTTTGGTTTAACTTCAATTAAGATTTTTACATCAGCTTTTTTATTTAATTCTTTTATATAATCTTCTATAAGTACTTTACTTAATTTATCTTTAATTTGAGCTAATATTTCATCTTTTTTAGGAATAGATATAGGTCTTTTTTCAATTACTTTAATAATATGCCAACCAAGTTGCGTTTTTATTGGTTTAGAAAATTCACCAATTTTTAATGCAAATGCTTCTTTTTCAAACTCAGGTAATGTTTGTCCTTCTCTTATAAAACCTAATTTACCTTCAAGTAATTTAGTTCCCTCATCTGTTGAAAATTCTTTAGCTATTTCTGCAAAATTCGTTCCTTTTGAAGATTTAAGTTTTTTATAAACTGTCTCAGCTGTTGGTTCTGTTTCAATTAATATATGACTAACATCTACTTCTTCTTTATTTTTAAGTGATTTAATCAATTCATTATATTCATCATCTATCATCTTTTCTGTCATTTTAGATGTAATGATATTTTCTACAAATATATTCTGTACTATTTGTTTTTTTGCTTCTTCTAATTTATCTTTAACTATTTTTGAATTAGCAACATCAGATTTTTCTACTTCCTTTTTCAAAAGATTCATATTAACCATAGCCTGAGTAAGCATTTTCATTTCTTCGTCTGTTAGCTCAGCATTTTTTTCTTTTTTTTGCATATCTAACAATGGTTTGAAATGAGTCATTAATTCTGATTTTTTGATTTCTCCACCTTTATAAGTTGCAAGCACTGTATCAGTCGCAAATGAACTTGTACTAATTAATATTGTTAATAAAATTGTTGAAATTCTTTTCATTTTAATCCATTTTTAATTAATTATATATATTATAGATCAGATTTTAGAATTATTACATCGTTAGGTCAATAAGTTTTTTTATTTTAGTAAAGTAGTATGGATTTTTTATCCATTGTACTCATTTTCTCCTAATGGTGTTTTTAAATCCATTTTATTTATCTCGTCAAACATTTCATCCCCCATAGAAGCGCTTGAATCTTGATGTTGGTATGGAACATTATTATTTAATTCATTAAATTTTTTTATAATTTGTATAATTTTTGGATCATTTAAATTTATATCCGGATGTTCTTGTAATAAGTTTAGTGGAGTTTTAGAATTTTTATCTGTTAGGGTTATATCGATTTCTTTTGTCTTCAGAAGTATTTCTACAATCTCTGTATCACTATTTTCACATGCTATATGTAAAGCTGTTTGATTATTAATATTTTTTGCGTTTATATATATGTCCACAGTATTCAGAAGTAGTTTTACAATTTCTTTATACACAGAATAACATGTGAATAGATTCTACCTGATTTGTTTTACATGCTATATGAAGAGGTGTATCACCATTATTATCCGTAATATTAGGGTCTTTAACTTTTCTTGCTAAAATTTGTACTATATGAGTATCATTGTTGTTAATTGCTAGAAGTAATAAATTGGAGCCTAAATCTTTTTCAAAAAATATATCTAAACTATTTAATTCTGATAAATGATCAGTAAGTAAATATTCTAGTATTTGAGGATATTTAATATATAGTGAGATAAAATCATTTTATATCAATTATATTAATTTTTTTTCTAATCTCTATTAAAATGTCAGAAATTTTTTCAGTCTTTAATTCAGCAATTTCGTTTTCTAGATCTTTCTGTTGTTCTTCTAAATCTTTCTGTTGTTCTTCTAACTTTTTTATCTCATAATCAAATTTAGATCTTTTTGCTTCTATTTCTTCTAGTGTTATTTGTCTTTTTAGTATTGTTCTTTTTGTCATAATATCTCTCCATTTTTTAATTATGTGGAAAATTATATATGATAAAATTTAATTAAGCAATATTTTTTTTATCTATTTATATGTTTAACCATTAAATAAATTGAGGGTAATATGAATAAAGTCAGTAATGTACCAAAACCAATACCTCCAACTAAAATAGTGCCTATTGCTCTTCTAGCTTCATAACCAGATTCTTTAAATAATATTAGTGGAATAGAACCTAATATCATAGCAAGACTTGTCATGATTATAGGGCGTAAACGTAATTTTGCAGCAAGAATGATAGACTCTAGGTAAGAATTATTTTTTTTATATAGTTCGTTGGCAAAATCTACAATTAATATTCCATGTTTTGTAATTAAAGCAATTAATGTAACAATCCCGACTTGTGTGTATATATTAAACGATTGATCAGATAAATAAATGAGTAATAGTCCGCCAACTATAGATAGAGGTATGCTAATAATTATAATTATTGGATCAAGAAAATTTTGAAATTGAACTGATAAAATTGCAAAAATAAATATTATAGAAAGTGAAAATAATAATATTATAGATTTTTGTGATTCAATATAATCATTACTATTACCAACCCATGTTTTTTTTAAATATTTTGGTAATATTTCATCTGCAAGAGTCATTAATTTAGTCATTCCATTTTGCAAACTATCTCCATCATTTAATTGCGCTTTTACAATAGTTGACCCTATTTGATTAAGGTGATATAGTTTTTTAGGACCAGAAGTCATTTTTAATGCTCCTAAAGCTCCAATTGAAATTTGTGTACCATTTGGACTTACAACATATAATTCATTGATCGACCATGGCATAGTTTTTGCAGATATTGTAATGGGATAATAAATCATGTCTTTTAAAAAACTAAAAGATTTATCATAACTAAAAAATATTTCCATAGTTTTGGCAATTTGATTTAAATCCACATTAATTAATGACATTTTATATAAATCCACATCTAATTTATATTCAATTTGATCCATTTTTAGATCCTGACTTATTGATGCAAAAATTTTACGTTTAGAAGCTTCATTTAAAAGTTTATTTACATTATCAAATAAATTTTGATATGAATTAGGATTGGATATAGCAAGGGAAATCATAGAATTATTATTTGTACCAGCAATATTAGGTAAACCAGAATCATCACTCCAAATTTCATAATCTGTTGATGGTATATTTGGTAATTTAGTATAAAGATTATCTACTATATTTTGTGCAGATAATATCCTCTGATTCATCAGGGCCGTTCTAACTAAGAATTTTATAACCTCAAAACTTTAAATGCAAAATG
>DYTE01000018.1:13536-21329 GCA_020726135.1 Rickettsia conorii | reverse complement strand
ACACAACATATCAAAATCAAAAATATGTTAAAAAATTTCCTTAATTTCATTTATTTACCATCTTTACTATTTGAGTCAACAGATGAACCTTTAAAATCATCTCGAGATTCCATTATTTTATTACCATAAAGTTCAGGCTTATTAGAATGAGATTGCCTTGCACTATAATTCTGATCAATGATTTTATCTTTAAATAATCTAAATGGTTTAGTTCCAGCACTAACTACAGGTGCTGAAGCTTTTTTCATATCATGCATAATATTTTCCACAGGATTAGATGGAGCATTTTTTGCATCAGATGTAGTTGGAGAGACATTCATCAATTGTGATGCAATAGTAGAAACATAATCAACTAATCCTTTAGCCATTAAACAATAACAATATAATAATAATGTTGATGTAAATATTACCAAAAAGTTACCTGTCCCTATATTTTGTATATCTTGAATATCTCCAACTTGTGGAATAAAGAATGGTATACCTGGGAAAAATGGTATTGAAAATGAGAAATTTACACCAGAAAATCCTATATGATCTAAATTCATATTAATTGCTATCGTAATCAATGTATCCCAACATGATTTTACAACAATTTTAAGTAATTGATCTGATATGATTTGATCTATGAAAAGAAAAAATACAAGAAGAATAGAAGGTTGGACCATATAATTAAATAATGTAGATAGCCAATTATCGAATAGACTTCTTGTTTTCTCAAATAATATAAATATTATGAATAAAGGAGCAAGCCCTATCATTACAGATATAATTACGAATGATATAACATAACTAATGATTACTTCTAATATCGCTCTAAAATATATAATTAATGAATAGATAGACATAATAGCTACAAGTGTCAAGCCATTATGTATTTGGAATAATTGTATAAATAATAATCCCCAAAGCTTAGGATTAGTATATTTATCTAATATCGGATCAATGAAACCAAAGATATTTTGCGTAGTTGAACTTGTTCCTGTAACACTTCTAAATAATTCATCTGTACCTTTTGTAAATATTGAAAATAAATAATCATTAAAAAATTCCCAACTATTTTCACTGATAATCATAGTAACAATAAAAATTTTCAATATTCTATAAAAAAAATCTTCAGCAGTAAAACGTGTGGCTCCCATTAGAAACATTAGACCATAGATAGCTATATATAATGTTAAACATCCTTGTACTAAATTTATAATTGAGGCATTACGCGAAAATTTAATATAGAATTGTTTAGTAAAGCTTTGTAATTGATCATTTATTGGTTTTACTACACCTAAATATACTATTCTTGAAAACCAAGTAGATCCAATATAATTTAAATATTCTACGTTAATTCTTCCTTGTAATTCATCATTATCATTAACTACTCTTAACCATAAATAACCACTTTTATCTGCTGTAACAGATGTGTTACTATCAATTTTATTTTGTCCAACACTAGTATTTGTAGGAGGTAGTGATGTATCATCTTGAATAAGATATTCTACTTTTAAATTATTATATTGATCATTATTTGCATTACCATTGCCTATATCTATTTGCATGACATAACTGCCAGCAAAAACATATGACATAGGTATATTGTTAACATTTAAATATGAGAATAAATTACTAGCTGTTGAAAATTCTAGGAGATTATTATTTTGCACCCATTCTTGCATCATAGTTTTTTTTGAATTAATAAACATATTTTGCAATGGAAAATCAGTAGAAAAATTAATTTTTGAACTTGATGTAGCCTTATGATAAAAAAATAATTTATTATTAACAATAGATTTTGTAAATGGTGCGTCAACCTCTTTGACAATAGAACCAATGATAATTTTCATCCCAACACCATTTTTATATATACATAATGAATTAGCGTCTGGAGATGTTGAAAAATTATTACATTCTGGAATATCTTTATTTATCTTAGAAATAATTTGATCTGAAAATGGTATACCTACAATTCCACCATATGATGTTGAATTATATAAAATTTTATTATTACTATCTTTAGTACATATAGTTGTATTATTAGGATCTAATGCTGAACAAATCTTATTTGCTGAGCTATAAATTATACCTCCATTATCACCGCCCAAACCTCCAGTACTAGTATATAGAGATGTTGGTGAATATGATATTTTAGTACTGAATATAGACATTTTATCTTTCAGTAAACCATTTAAATTACTAGCATCAATGTTAGACCAGAAATCAGACTCTCCTATAATTTTTATTTCTACGACATCATTTTGATTTACAATGATATCTTGTTGCGAGCTTAAAAATTCTAAATATTCCTTCATTTTATAAAAGGATAAGGTTCCTATATCTTTGTCCTGAATATTACTAGCAAAAGATGGAAAATTTTTTATTAAATATTTATTGATATTATAATTATATTTTGCAACTAATATCATTGGTGAACTAAATCTTGGATCAATTCGATATAATATAATATATTTATTAGGTCTAGAATTGATATTTCCTGTCCAACTTAATTTTAAAGCTTTATCCTTTTCAACAAAACGCCCAGTAGCAACCCAATTTCCTGAATTTTGTACATTTAAACTAGTTGAGCCACTATTATAATTAATATTATCTGGTACTTGGATACATTCTGAAAAGATTTTTCCTAAATCAGACATTTTTGAACTTGTCCAATCATCATTATTAGATGCAACAACGTCATATGTTAACAATAATATTATTAGTAAATAAATTTTTGAATTATACAAAATCATATATTAATCCTTTTGCGCTTCAGAAGATGTTTCTTTGGATGATCCTTTATTTATTCTATCAACATCCTCTTTTCTATTTTTTGTATTAGCATCTTTTTCATTTCCAATTTGTTCTCGTGTACCTTGATCCAATCCTTGACTTTTCATAACAGAATTCTCAATTTTTTGAGATATAGCTTTTCCTGCATTAGTTGCAGAAGGTGCAGAAGATGATCCTGTAATTTGAGTTGTAATATTACCAGCTAACTCTACATAACCATACATAGCATAAGCAAGCATAATTAATGCTATCATATGTTGCATATTAATTCCAAGAGCGCCAGATCTAAAATCCATACCCCATGGACCAAACCAATATATGCAAAATATTTCTGTATCCTTTAAGATAGCGGGCATACCTGGTATGATACCTACGAATGGCATTCTAATTGGTAATGTACATTTCCAACAAACGCTATATCCAAGTATTATATCTAAGTAAATTGTAAATAATTGTGTTAAGATTATTATTCCAGCAAGCAAAATTAGTGGTTCTAACATATATTTAACTGTAAATTTAACCCAATTATCAAATAAATGTCTTGTGCTTTCAAATAACATAAAAGTTAAAAATAATGGAGCAAGACCCATCAATACAGCTATGAATATAAATGACATAACATATACAGCCATTGCTCTAGTTAATGTAATAATTAATATCATTACAGCAATAAATATAATTACAAAATAAATTAATCCACTTAAGCCGAGTGATAATAAAGCAAGTATTTGTCCCATAAATGTTTTACTAAAAAATATTTTAGTCATTACAGCATCCATAAACATAAATGGATTAGATATTTTTCCACTTGATGAAAATAAACTGTAACCACTCATATTTGCAATAATTTCATCAGAAAAATTCATTACTACATCGAATATCAAATAATTAAATAATTCAAATGTTCTACCATTAATAAGACCAGCTACAATAGAAATTTTTAATATTCTAATTAAAAAATCTTCATTATTAATACCATGCATTCCTACCAAAAAAGTAAGTCCATATAATGCTATATATATTACTAACATTAGTTGTATGTAGCTAAAGAAATTTGTACATGAAGTCGAGTTATAAATATTTTTATTAGGGTCTCCATTATAACAAGTCATATTTTTAAAAATAGTTTTTGAAGCCTCTTTTACAGTTTCCTTCAATTTTTGCATCAAAGGATTTAATATATTAATAGCAAATTGATTGATTTTTTGAGAAGTTTTGAACTGTATTTTATAGTTACCTATACTATTTTTATAATCTTCATCCTTATTTAATATTCTCATCCATAATATTCCTGCTTTATCACTTATGATATTTGCCGATCCATTTCCATTAGGTGTAATAGATTGAGGTGATAAATTACTAGTGCTATTAGGATCTTGATCTGATATTAAATATTGAATTTGTCCACGATTCGGATATCTCCCATTTATAACAGCACCATTAGTACCAACACATGCTGTTTGTTTAATTCCTATTAAATAACCACCTGTATTATTTTGTGGTGATTTTCCTTCATATAATTTGAGTTTGATAAAACCATTATTAGTTGGTACTATCTGTAATATTATATGTTCACCATTATATTGTTTATAAGCTGATTGATCTGCTGATATTTTAACTAATTTATAGTTTGGTCCAACTGAATTTCCTGATGACATTTCATTATCATCAAGATTATATACAAGACCAGTCACTAAACTATTTTTTTCATCCACTGTAAACCAAAATGATCTATTATTTTGATATGTCGAACTATTAATCAAGTCATTATTTTTAGCAGATCTATCAACTATAGTTTCTGCCAAGCAAATATCTTTTCGTCCTACATCTTCATTATTTGAACATTCTAAATTAAAATCTTTCCATAATTCCTCTACATTTGTATAAGAATTTTTATATGTGAAATATCCATCATTTCTATAAGCCTCCGGTAATGGAGCCATTGTTCTAAGCCATGCTCCGCAATCATCACAAATTTCTAGTCTACGACACGCATCTTTAATAGGATCACCAGATGGTGGACCAGTCCAATTAAGATCAACAAGCAACAAATTACAGCCATCACGATCTTTTAATCTAAAATTACATTTATAATAATTATCTTTATAGTTACATCCTGTTACATAATTTCCTCTATATATAGAATATCTATTACATATTGGTGAATAATCTCTTTTTCCTTCAGAACAATCTTCTGATTCAAATTTATCATTAAAAGGGTTTATTCTAGATATATTATTATTTGGCTTTTTAACAGAAATGATAATTTTGTCATTCTTATTCCAATATATTAAATTTTTCCATGAATTATTTTTTGCTGGTATTTGTAATAATAAAGGATTAACATCATCATCAATTCTTGGAATTATTATTGCTTCTCCTGATTTATTCAAATTAGATTGATTTTCAATATTATTCTGTGGCAAAATTGCTTTACAAAGACTAACTTCTCCGTTAATTTCAAAACTTAATTTTTGATCTTTTTCTAATGTAATTTCAGTATTTAACCATTTACCATATGTATTTGGGTCTGGTTTTAACTCCATGTCGCCTTTTGAGTTAATTGTTGAAATATTTTTATAATTTGCATTAGCTTTTAAATCTATTGTTTTAGAAATTCTGTCTGTAGAACCAATTGAATTTGGATCATCATTATATCTTTGAAAACATCCTTCTCCAATTTTTACAGCTCCTATCATTCCAAGTGCCGCTAAAATAAAACATACAATAAGAGAGATAATTGCTAATATGCCTAGTATTTTTAATAAATTATTCATATTTTATGATCCTATTTTATCAACAGCAGATTCACCACCACTTGATTCACCGCCTCCAGTATTTGCTTTATCGCCACCTAAACCATCATTTCCAGCGTCACCTGATGCAACTTCTTTTGCTTTATCTTCAGCCATTTTTTGTGGAGGTTTTATATTTTTTATAAATTCTGCTGCGCTAGCAGCTGCTTTTACAATAGCTTGAGGACTTGCAGTTACTGCGCTAGTTAACGGTCCAGATGTTAAAGAAGAAGCCATTGCACCAATTGAATTAGCTGCATGATAAAAAATTATAGAAAACACTAATACATAAAGAAGTTCAACACTTATATTAAAACTATCAGTAGCTATAGTTTTAACAGAAATAAACATTAATGATTTTTCACTCCAACCATTACCTGAATAATAATTTAACAATTTATATCCTAAACTATTTTTACATAATTCTGATTCAGAATCTGGTAAACGTAATTCAAATGTATTAAATGTAGTATCATTAGATGTTTTATATTCATGTCTTGAAAATTGACAATTTTTATATATAGCGCCATCATACATTGTTAATAATAATGCAATGAAACCTGCTACTACTGCAGGCTGCAGTGCGCAAGAAATACAAATTTTTACCCATGAATCAAAATATGATTTTGTTCGTTCAAATAATATCATTGGTATAAATATTGGTGAAATATAGGCCATAACATAAATTGTGATAAAACATACAATATAATGTGAGATAAAATATAACATTATTGACATAAAAATTAATGAAAATGCTATGCCAGAGGCAACAATAATGATATTACCAGACATTAAAAAACCAAACATAACAATAAAAAACCTAAATGCACCTACTTTTGTTAAATCAGCTGGAGCATTATTATTTTTAATATTCTTAATATTAATAGCAGACCCATTATTGTTAGTAGTATGAGTTAAACTATTTAATATAGTTTCAGCATTATATATAAGACCCATGCCTAGATAATATGCTATTCTACAATCCACAGCATCCCAAATCGAATAAAAACCATAGCCTCTCTTATATTTTGAACTGTCAAATTCACAAAGACCTTTAGAAGCGCTAGCATTAAATACTATTTCAGCAAAATATGGTGCAGCAGAAGTTAAAAATGGTACAACATATTCAGTAACACCATTATTATTTATTTCTCTTCCATTTTCCCATCTTCCGCCAATTCCTATAGCAAAATACATAACAAATAAAATTTTTATTATTGCATAAAAAATTTTATCTTGTTTAGCATATTGTTGAGGATTTAAAAGAATATTGAGACCAAATATAATAACATATAATGTTAACCCAGCTAGAACAGCATTTCTTAAATATTTTTGAAATGAAGAAAATGGATTAAGAGAATTTGTACTTAAGTTTGAAGTAACATTACATTGTTTATATCCATAAAATTTCATGTCCAAAGTTTCTTTAAGGCAATCAATAGCAAGTCCAGAAAAATTAAATATAGATTGACTCTTAGATGCTCCAGAATAACATGTAGTTCCTATATTTTTACATTCCTTATTTTCTGGTATTTGAATTATAGAACTAGTAGAAATATTTTTGCATATAAGTGGTAAAACTCCATTAGATGTTGGCATTGTCAAACATAATTTATTACCTCCAATAATGTTAGCTGTAATAACTAAATTTTTTGTGGCTACTGTAACAATTTCGCTATCCTTTGTCATGTCACCAAATTTACGACTTTCGCCTTGTTTCAATATAACTATAGAAGTGCCAGTAATATTACTATTGTCTCTAATTAAAAATTTTATATTTTTATCATCTTCCTTACATCCATCTTGAGCATCTTTAATATTTAAACTTTGCAATATATGACCAAAAATTGATTCTGTAATTTGCAATTTTTCTATGTTATTCAAAACACCAGGACATTGTTCACCATATCCTCCTAAAGCATTTTGTGAAAACAAAATACTAATAATAATCAATATTAGATAATTAAAAATATGTATTTTTTGATTATTTTGTATCATTAATATTTACACTTGCTTATTGTTTGAATTATTAGATTCTAAATTTTTTGTTAATTTATTTCTAGCTTTCATTTTCTTAACTGGCTTTGAGTTTATCTTATCACCAGCAACATTAGCACTAGAATCTTGTGACAGCTTTGAGCTTATTTTATCGGACACAATCTTATCACTAGAATCTTGAGGCAATTCTGAACTTATCTTATCGGACACAATCTTATCACT
>DYTE01000018.1:0-13436 GCA_020726135.1 Rickettsia conorii | reverse complement strand
CACTAGAATCTTGAGGCAATTCTGAACTTATCTTATCGGACACAATCTTATCACTAGAATCTTGAGGCAATTCTGAACTTATCTTATCACCAGCAACATTATCATTAGAATCTTGTGACAGCTTTGAGCTTATCTTATCACCAGTAAAATTATCATTAGAATCTTGTGGCAGCTTTGAACTTATCTTATCACCAGCAACATTAGCACTAGAATCTTGAGGCAATGCTGAACTTATTTTATCTGATACAAGCATATTTTTATCTACTTCTATATCTTTAATACCAGATCTTTGAGTGGCAGTTTTTTCAGATTTTAAATCTTTTTGAGAAGAAATATTATCAGTTGTTTTATAATTAGCATTAACAGATGTACTATTAATTTGTGGTGAATTTCCACTAATTAAATCTTGTACAGGATTATTATCCTTAGGTGAATTGTCATTAGTTGATGAATTTGAATTTGTACCTTCATCTATAGCTGAATTTAAATCAGTTTTGACTGTATCAGTTACTTTATCCATTGCTTTTCTAGCAATATTTTTAGCAGCAGATGATATTGAATCAGTAGCTTTAGCACCTCCACCTGTAGACATTTTATCTCCGCCAGCACCACCCGTAGACATTTTATCTCCACCAGTGCCTCCTCTACTAGTTGACATTTTATCTCCGCCAGCACCACCAGCTCCACCTTTTGCAGCGCCTGCTGCTCCACCTGCAGCACCAACAGCTTTCATACCAGCTTTAAAGATAGTTTGCGCTCCAATAGTAACACTACCAAGCGAGACAGAATTTGTCATGTCAGCCATGAATTTATCTAATTGTGAACTAAAATGATACATTAAATATAGAATAAAACATGCTACCATCAGAGCAAGAGACATATCTCTAACTTTTTCATATAATAATTTAGGAGAAGAAAAAAATAAACCAGGTCCCATCGCAATCCCAAGTCCTTTAAGTATATTTTCTCCAGTGCTTCTGTCACCTGATGGTATTTTATCTTTAATAAATTCACCGACAACTGAAAATGGATTATTTAACATAAAGCCTAAACTATTTTTACATTTTCTAGCATCTTCTTCTGTATAATTTGTAAAATCATTATCTATATAGAATATTTTTACCTTACGTTTACCATCTCCTCCATCTGTTATAGTGTTACCAATCTCTTTACTAATATATTTACACGTACCATAGAAGCCAAAATCATAAACTCCAAACATAAATATCATAAAAGTAACGGCTACCATAGGCTGCAGAATAAAAGAGAGCATTAATTTAGCCCATGAATCAAAATATCCACGAGTATATTCAAACAAATACATTGGAACAAATAATGGAGCTAAAATTCCTAAAATTGCTATTGCTACAAAACACATAACAACAGAATTAACTAAAAATGCAGCAACAGATATCACAAGTAAAGGATAAGAAATTGCAAGAGATATAAGTGTTGTATTACCTGAAAAAATAGCTGGAATCAATAAATATATATAAGGTGGAATAGAAAAATTAAATATATCAAAATCTTTAAAGTTCCTAGTTCTACTCATATTTTCAACAGCTAGAGTTGCAAGAGTATCTAGTCCAAGATAATGTGCTACTCTACAATCTAGAGAATCCCACAATGATAAATGTTGCATTTTTTTATCATATTTCTCTTTACTAAAATCACATAGACCTGAAGGAGAAGCATTCATTACCCAATTAGATAATTCAGAAACTCCATTTAATAAAAATGGAAATGCTAAAGAAGTCATTCCATCAAGTCTGTCATCATTAACATTATTACTATTAATTCCAATAGAAAAATATGTTACAAAAATTATTTTTATTATAAAATTTATAATATCTTTTTGTTCAATTTCATGTGCAGTTAAGAGAATTTTAACACCAAAAAATGCTACATATATTGTTAATAATGCTACAACAAAACTTCTCATATTTTTTTGAAATGTAAAAAATGAGCTTTTACGCATTACATCCTTACTCATGACATTATTGATATCGTCAAAACTACATACACTCGTACCGAATAACAATCTACTCGACATTTCTTTTATACATTCAATAAGTGGAGCGCTAATTACTATTGCAGATTTTGAACTATCATAAGCTCTCTGATAACAAGTTTCATTTCCATAGGGAGAATTCATAATAGAACAAGTTGTAAGACTCAAATTATCACGAACACTTGTATCGTTACTTTTAGGAGCATCTTGATTCATAAAACTTGCATAAACTGATTCAGGATATGGTTCTTTTATATATTTACAACCTACTGGAATCCATCCACCTAAAGATAATGTGGCTACACAAATTCTATCATCAATTTGTAATATCTTCCAAGATAATAAAGGTACAGCCGGTGGAACCACATTAACATCTAAATTTATGCCAGAATCACCAACTTTTGCATCGTCATAAATATTATGATATTTTTTTTTAGAAACATTCCAAACAGCAGCTATATCATTCCAAGGATCTTGTCCTGTAAATGCAGCAGCTGCTATAGCAACTGTTGCATTGAGAAGAGCTTCTGCTCTGACAGCAGCTAATAAGAA
This sequence comes from Rickettsia conorii, assembly GCA_020726135.1. Classification (GTDB taxonomy): domain Bacteria; phylum Pseudomonadota; class Alphaproteobacteria; order Rickettsiales; family Rickettsiaceae; genus DYTE01. Next base: position 10,873 of record DYTE01000018.1, on the reverse strand, counting down.
ATTATTACATAATGCAAAACTAATTTTAGGATTTTTTGGGTCAGCTCTATTAACACGTTTACATTGTCCTTTTGGAAAATTACTGAATAATTCTGACTCAGGATCATTAATTTTTAAACGTAACATCATGGCTGGATAGACTCCTGCACTAAGTGCATTGCCTACAGCCATAGTAAAGAAAGAAGCAGGAAGACAAGTATGGTCAAATTCAGAACGCAATAAATTTCCAACTCCTTCTGTTTCACATGTTAATTTTGAGATTGTCGTAATAATATCATCAATAGTATTACTACTCGTATCTTCTGAATAAGCATAGTTTGAAAATAATAGCGTTATTAAAAAAAATATATAAAATAATATAAATATTGAGGTTAAATAAATTTTATAGAATATATTTTTCATATTTAACATAATTTATATTTTTTTTGCTTCTTTATAAAATATTGGTAACCATTTTTCAGGATTATCTCCATATTCAGCTCTGATATTATCTAATAATAAAATTGTCTCAACTCTACCAGACAGAACATTAATAATATCAGACATACCCCTTAAATCTATTTTAGCTATTACAGCATTAACACCTTGTTTTATTAAGAAATATCTAGAATTAGGATCTGTAGTTTTAATTAATATATATTCACGTTGGCTAAGCATGAATGCTGAACGATATATATCTGTTGCCTTAAGGTTTGGAAGAAAAATTTGAGTAGCAGTTTGTTGTATTAAAGTATCGCTAATACGGCTTTTTGCTGCATCTTCAACACTTTGTGTAGCAAAAATTACAAAAGTATTTAATTTACGTAAAACTTTTAACCAATCTTTAATTTTTGGAGCAAAAATAGGATTGTCAATTAAAGCCCATGCTTCATCTAAAACTATCATAGTTCTTTGACCATCTAGAGATATATTAATACGATGAAACACATATAATAAAACAGGTGCAAGGCTAACTGGATCTTTAAGTAATTCTGTCATATCAAAACCAAAAGTTTTTGATTTTGTTAAATCAATATTATCAACATCATTATCAAATATTTTTGCGTGAGAACCACTGCCAACCCACATCATAATTCTACCAACAAGACTTGCTGGTCCATCTATTCCTAAAAATGCTATGATATTTGAGAGTTTCCTATCACGTTTTTCAAGTCTAAAATTACCTTCAATAGCTTTATTTAAAATTCTTATTTCATCAGAACTTACAGATTCTCCATTAGAAGTTACTAATACTTTTAACCATTCCAATAAAAAACTTTTATTCTCTCCAGTTTCTTCAAGTAGCAATGGATTAAAATTACATCTTTTACCAGGATCTATTGCTGTGTAAATACCATTTAATGCTCTAATAAAAATTTCTGCTCCTCGATCCTTATCAAAAAAGAACATTCTAGGCTTTAACTTTTGTGCTTGTGCACATAAAAAATTCATCAGAACAGTTTTACCAGCACCAGTTGGACCAATAATTAAAGTATGTCCTACATCCCTTACATGAAAATTGAAATAAAATGGAGTACCAGACGTTGTATCTAACACTGTCACATAATCTCCCCAGTGATTATCATGAATTTTTCCTAATGGATAATTATGCATAGAAGCAAATCCAGCAAGGTTGAATGTATTTATCATAGATTGTCTAACGACATAATCTATATTACCAGGTAATTGCCCCCAATAGGCTGGTTCCATATTTAACCTTTCTCTAACAGGTTGCATACCGCAATTCGACAATTCTACAGATGCCATAGATAATGTATTTTCTAAAGATTTTAACTCATCATCTAAACATAGAATAGATAAATGATGTTCTCCGAATGCAATTTCTCCGCTAGTAGCCATATCAAGAGCTTGCGAAATTTCTGCTATTTGAGATATAGCTTTATCATCTGACTGAATCATTCTATTTTGTTGCAGTTGCATGTGATTAATAGCAATAGTTCTATTAGCAAAAACAAAGCTTTGTGTTATAATAAATTCAAATGGCATTTGTAAAAATCCATCCAAAACTCCAGCTGATGTAGTTGGACCATACTCTAAAACACTAATAATTCCAGCATATTTTGTTCCCAAAGATCCCCTTATCTCAATATGTTTAGAATCAAATAACAATCTTTGTGTAGGTAGATAATTATCAATATTACCTCTTGGAAGAGCAACAGGCATAGAATAACCGCAATTTACTAAAGTACCTAGAAACTCTAATATTTCACATCTATTTCCATATTCTGTTTTTTTTATTCCCAGTAATGTTGCACCATAACTTATAAAACTATTTAAAATTCTAGTTGTCATTTCTTGAAGACTTTCTTGCATTTCCATCATAGCATTCTCCCAAGTTTGCTTATTGGAAGTTTGTCTGAGTTTGTTAATTAAATATTGTATGAAAGCAGCTCCCTCCTTATCTGGTTTATACAGAATAGTAACATATAATTCATTAAAATATGATTTTTCGCCTAAATGTTTTTTACGCCATTCATTTGATAAATATGTAATAAAATCATTAGGAATTTGAATTGTTGGATCAATTGTATAGTCACTTCCTTCCATTGCAACAGATTTACGTTTTCTAAAAGTATGAAAATATACTACAATATTACCAGAAGCCATATTCTTAAGTAGAGAATTTCTCATATTTTTTGCAATATCTAGATCTTCATCATCAGCAGTTTCAAATGAAAATCCATTTATTTTTACAACCTGTAGTAATTCATAATTTTTAGTAACAATAGTGTTGCTATTCCAATGACATTTATATGGCACAAAATGTGATGTAGATGTTTCTTTCTTGGATCGAGATTCTGTTGAAGCTTTTGTTTTAAATAATTTAATCACTTAAATACCATAAGAATTTGCTCCATAAAAGAATTTATTAGGACATTGATTACATTTTGATATTTTTGTAAGAAATAATTCTATACATTTCGGTTCTTTAAAACATAAAATATAACCAATTATATGTAAACATAATGCTATTGCAACTACAATAATACCACCTCCTTGAATGAATAACATTGATGATACCATCATATTGACTGCTGCAAATTTTAAACTAACGCCAAATATCATTGCTGGTCTTGTTAATCCTACAAATAAAGGATCTGAAGTTAATTTTCCTGTCATGAATATCTCTAATTAACTATATTAAATATTAAATTTTGTAAATTACTTATTCCAGTTTTATTTTTAGAACTTACACATAATATGTTACATGAGTAGTTAAAAGTTTCAAGAAAATTCAAGATTTCTTCATGTATTTTTTTGGAATTTGTGATTTTATCTGACTTAGTCAATATTATTTCTATTTTAATATTAAGTGATAATAATAATTCAATTACTTGTTTATCATGGTCTTTAATTCCTCTTCTTGCGTCTATCAATAGATTAACAAGCTTTAATCTATTATTGTTAGACAAATAATGTAAAATTAATTTTTGCCAATCATTTTTTAAATATAATGGCACTTTTGCAAAACCATAACCTGGTAAATCAACAAGTGTAAATATGTCACCTACAGCAAAAAAATTAATTTGTTGAGTACGTCCTGGTGTATTTGAAACTTTTGCTATAGTTTGATTATTACAAAGTGCGTTTATAAGACTTGATTTACCTACATTAGATTTTCCTAAAAACGCAACTTCTGGCAAATATAAATTATTAGGAAGCTGATTAATTCTATTAGCTCCAATTATAAATTTTACTTCATGTTTTAACGACTTAGCAATTTTATTACAATTCATTTTATATTATTACCCAATTTATTAATATAATATTGTTGTAATATAGAGAGAATATTATTCCAACTCCAGTAAATAATAAGACCAACTGGAAAATTACTGAACATTATTAAAAACATTAATGGCATCAATCTCATAACATTTGCTTGAACAGGATCAGCAGGTGCTGGACTCATTTTTTGTTGCAGAAACATTGTAAGAGCCATAATAATTGGCCAAGCACCTATCATCAACATTTGAGGAGGAGTAAATGATAATAAACCAAATAAATTAAATATTGATGTAGGGTCTGGTGCTGATAAATCATAAATCCAACCAAAAAATGGAGCTTGTCTCATTTCAATAGTAACATAAAGTACCTTATAGAGAGCAAAAAATACAGGTATTTGAATTAATATTGTTAAAAAACCTGAAGCAGGATTAATTTTTTGAGATTTATATAGAGCTAAAATTTCTTGATTCACTCGCATTTTATCTGAACTATAACGTTCTTTAATTCGTTCCAATTCAGGTTGCATTTCTTTCATTTTCTTCATAGCTCTATAAGATTTATTAGCTAAATTAAACATAAGTAATTTAATAATAATAGTAACAATTAATATACTTATGCCAAAATTACCAACATATTTATAGAAAAAATTCATCATAGTGAAAATAGGCTTTGTAATAAGATAAAACCATCCAAAATCTATAGCTCTATCAAATAACGTAATATTATATTTTTTTGCATAATAATCTAGCAAATCAACTTTCTTAGGACCTGTGAATAATTGATGAGAAATATCATAAACTTCCCCTGGTTTTATGTTAATTTTATTAGAAACAAAATCTACTTGAAATATTTCAAACCCACTTTTATGAGCATAAGTAAAATTAGAATTATATGATATATTTTTATCTGGAATAATTGTAGTCAACCAATATTTATCAGTGATACCTATCCAATCTATGCTAGATGATTTAAATTTTTGTGATTTTTTATCTTTAACATTTTGAAAAGAACTTTCAATTAATTCACCATTCTCACAAGCAATGGGACCTTCATGTAATATATTTACAGATGATTTGGCATTTGAATCATATTTACGATTAATTATACCATAATTTTGTATATTAATATCATCATTTGATGTATTTTCTATAGATTGTTTAATATTAAACATATAATCTTGATCTAAAGATAGTTTAACTAGGAATTTTACACCTTTACTATTAACCCAATATAAGCTTACATCATTAATATCGGTTAATTCTTTGTCATCACTATGCCATAAAGTTTCAGAATTTGGTAATTCAATATCTTCTTGAGAACTATACCAACCTACTTCAACAAAATAAGATTTTTCTTTTGTTGTATCAGACAATAAAGAAACATTGGAACTATTTTTACTTAAATCTTCTTTATACTCAAGTAAAGTTAAATCATCAAATCTTAAACCATGAAGTCTAATTGACCCTTCTAATGTTTTAGATTTTATATTAATCCGTTTATTGGATTGAATAATATTATGATTTTGACCTAAATCTGTTTCTACTATTTTCTCTTTACTAACATTAGTAGTAGTAATAGAATTTAGTTGTTTTTGTTTTGCAATTTGTTGTTGTTCTATTTGCCTTAATCTTGGTTTTTCGTATAAATATTGCCAACCTAATATTATAGATACTGATAAAACAACAGCTATAATTAAGTTATATGTATTATTATTCATGATATTATATTATTCATATTATTTTAATAATATATTATAATATAGATAATATCAGATAGCAAAAAAAATTAAAAATTTATAATTTCTCTATATTCACCAACTGCAAGATTTCCTAGTTCAAAATTACCATATTTTATACGAATAAGTCTGTTAACATCTAACTTAAAATAATCAAATATTTTTCTCACTTCTCGATTTTTTCCTTCTGTTAAAACTATTTCAAACCAATTATTCATAGATATTTTACTAGATTCTATTAATTTAATTGATTTAAAACTATATTTAATATTATTAATCGTTACTATTTTATTTTGATATGATAATAATGATTTATAATTTCCAAAGGCTCTACATTTATAAGTTCTTTCAATATTATTAGATGGTAATTCAAATTTTCTAGCTAAATCGCCATTATTGGTCAGTAATAATAATCCTTCGCTGTTAATATCAAGCCTACCTATAGAAATTACTCTTGGTAAATCATGGAGATTTTCAAAAACAGTATCTCGATTATGTGTATCTTTATGAGTTGTGATAAGTCCTTGCGGTTTATAATAGGCCCATAATCGTACTCTATCTGGCGCTTTAATTAATTTTCCATCTAATTTAACAATATTATCAGATGTAATATTTATAGCGGGGCTTGTTATCGTGATTCCATCAATTGAAACACGTCCTTGATGAATCAAAATTTCTGCATCTCGTCTAGAGCATATACCACTAGCAGCTATAAATTTAGCAATTCTTGACATTATTTTATTAATTAAAATATATTATATAATAGCACCAACTGAAATAAGTAAGTGCCTAGTTTCAAGTAATGGTAAACCTTGTACACATGAAAAGGAACCAGATATAAATTCTACAAATGATTCAGCATAGCCACCAATAGACCATCCACCAGCTTTATTAATGCCTTGATTTGAGTCGCAATAAAATTCTATTTCTTTTTCATGAAGTCTTTTTAATTTTACAGTTGTTTGTACAAGTTTTTGCTTAATAATTAATTCTTCTTTTAATTTCTTGATAACACATACTGAACTATATGTGACATGACGTCTACCAGATAATAAATTAATACAATATTTAACATCTTCTCTATTCAAGGCTTTAGGTAATATTCTTCTTCCACAGGCTGTTATAGTATCTGCAGCTAAAATAATTGCATCATTTTGAAAATTATTTGCAATATGCAATGCCTTTGCTTTTGCAAGACGTATAGCTGCATTGCGTGGTAATTCTCCTTTAAATTCTGATTCATCAAGATCTGCTGGTAATATAATATTTGGAATGATATTGATTCTTGCAAGTAAGTTAAGTCGAGTTTCTGACTGTGATGCAAGTATAATTGGTAGATTTTTATTTTGAAACATGATTATATTCTCCACAATGAAATAATATCAATGACGATGTATTATTCTCCCCTTTGTTAAATCATATGGTGTCATTTCAACCGTAATTTTATCGCCTACAAGAATTCTTATACGATTTTTACGCATTCTACCAGAAGTATGAGCTATAATCATATGTTCATTTTCTAGTTTAACCCTAAAATTAGCATTAGGAAGTAATTCGAGAACTATACCCGAAAATTCTATTAATTCTTCTTTAGCCATGATTTAAACGATACCTACGTGAAAACTATTGAGATATTTAAGTGGCTCCCCGGGCCGGATTCGAACCAGCGACCTAACGGTTAACAGCCGTTTGCTCTACCGCTGAGCTACCGAGGAATAAAATGTATATTTATTGTTATTTCAATTTAAAAATTCTGAAATCAACATTAATGATAAATCGTTTATAACAAATATTTTGCATTTAGTCCAGTGTTTTTTTAATTAATCAAGAATTCTCTTTATAATTATGTAATTTAATATATAGAAGTGTAAAAATATAAATTGAGCTATATCATATTGTGTCCACCATTAATAGATATAGTCTCACCAGTTATAAATCCGGATTCTGGATCAGACAAGAAAACAACGGCTCTTGCTATTTCTTCTGGCTTACCTAATCTTTTCATTGGGATAGAATTTACAATATTAGCCAAAATTTCTGGCGAAACTTTATTCAACATTTCAGTGTCAATATAACCTGGAGCTATACAATTTACTGTAATATTTTTTGATGCTGATTCTCTAGCTAAAGCTTTTGTAAATCCAATAATTCCAGCTTTTGCTGCAGAATAATTAGTTTGGCCTAATGCTCCCACTTGTGCATTAATTGAACTAATATTAATTATTCTTCCATAATTATTAGCACGCATTAACCCAATTACTGCATGAGACATATAAAAACAAGAATTTAAATTAACATTAAGTACATTTTGCCAGTCATTTTCATGCATTTTATGTAACATTACATCTTTAGTTATCCCTGCATTATTAACTAATATTTCTATATGTTTGCCAAATTTTGATTCAATCATTTGAGTAGCACTAATACAACTATTATAATCAGCAACATTCCAACACATGGTTTCAATTCCATAAGTTTCTGATATTTTCTTTGCAACTTCATGATTAGTATAATAATTTGCAATAATAGTAAAACCTTGTTCTTTTAATGCAAGTGATATAGCAAGACCTATTCCTCTTGTTCCACCAGTCACAATAGCGATTTTTTTCATATGAATGATTTCCTTAATTTTAATTATAAATCAATATGTTTTTGTAATTCTTGATATCGTAAAATTTCTGTCGAAATACTATTAGAACTATCCTCATTATTACTATTAGATAATTTTTGTTCCAGTTCAAGAAGTTTTTTTGATATAATATCTTTATCAAAATTACTACAATTTATAGCAAATTCAGTAATTATATTAACATTTGAAACTGTGACTTGAACAATTCCACTATATATAAAATATTTATATATTTGACTCAAATATGTAATTATTATGATACCAGGTTGTAAATTAGCAATTAATGGAGCATGATTTGGCAAAACAGCAAAATATCCCTCTTCTCCTGGTATTGATACTATTTCACTTTCTTGTTCAAGCAAAATATTTGAAGGTGTTATTATTTTTGTTACAATAGTTGTATTATCCATTAAAATACCTTAAATAATATAATTATTTTCTATTAATTTTTTCTGCTTTTTCTAAAACTTCTTCAATAGTTCCAACCATATAGAAAGCTTCTTCTGGTAATGAATCATAAACCCCTTCTATTAAAGCTTTAAAACCAAGTATAGTATCAGATAAATTAACAAATTTACCCTCAGAACCGGTGAAAACTTCAGCTACATGAAATGGTTGAGATAAAAATTTTTGTATTTTTCTCGCTCTTGAAACAATTAATTTATCTTCTTCTGATAGTTCTTCCATGCCAAGAATTGCTATAATATCTTGCAGAGATTTATAAGTTTGTAATATTCTTTGCACTTCTCGTGCTACATGATAATGTTCTTCACCAACAATTGATGGATCAAGCATTTGCGAACTACTGTCTAACGGATCAACAGCTGGATAAATCCCTAGTTCAGCAATTGATCGACTCAAAACAGTTGTAGCATCAAGATGAGTAAAAGATGTTGCAGGTGCTGGATCAGTTAAATCATCAGCTGGTACATATATAGCCTGAACAGAAGTGATAGAACCATTTTTAGTAGAAGTAATACGTTCTTGCAATTCTCCCATATCTGTAGCAAGAGTAGGTTGATATCCTACAGCAGAAGGAATACGACCCAAAATCGCGGATACTTCAGAACCAGCTTGTGTAAATCTGAAAATATTATCTACAAAGAATAATACGTCTTGTCCACCATCCATATCACGAAATTTCTCAGCCATAGTAAGTCCTGTTAATGCTACTCTAGCTCTAGCTCCGGGCGATTCATTCATTTGACCATATACAAGTGTTACTTTTGACTTTGTTGAATCTTCTAAATTAATAATACCTGAATCTATCATTTCATGATATAAATCATTACCTTCTCTAGTACGTTCGCCGACACCAGCAAATACAGTATAACCTCCGTGAGCCTTTGCAACATTATTTATGAGTTCCATAATAAGAACTGTTTTTCCTACACCAGCACCACCAAATAAACCAATTTTTCCACCTTTAGCATAGGGGGCAAGAAGATCTATTACTTTTATACCTGTAACTAAAATATTTTTTTCTGTACATTGTTCAATAAATTCTGGAGCATTTCTATAAATTGAAGCATATTCTTTAGAATGGATAGGACCTCTATCATCAACTGGATCACCAACAACATTTAATATTCTTCCCAAAGTTTCAACGCCTACTGGTACAGTGATAGATTGACCACTATCTTTAACTTTTAGTCCTCTGACTAATCCTTCTGTAGCATTCATAGAAATACATCTCACTGTACTATTTCCAATATGTTGTACTACCTCTAATATTATTTTTTCATCTCCATTCATACATTCAAGAGCATTTAAAATTTTAGGTAAACATTTATCATCTATAAATTTTACATCTACTACAGCAGAGATAATTTGAGTAATAACGCCTATATTAGTCTTTTCTATATTTTTTGATGCCATTTTATCTTCCATATCATATTTTAAATAATTTATTTAATAGCCAAAATTTCTTCTTTTGTTAAATTAGTATATTTCATGATTTTCTCGATTGATTCATGATCAAGAAACATTAATTTTGCCATTTCTACTGCTTTTTGTTTTTCACCTTGCTCTATACCTTGCTCTATACCCTTTTCCTCACCGCGTTTATATTCAGCTTTAAGTCCAAGCTGTTCTGTATCATGCGCTAATTTTACTTTCATATATATTTCCAACTCTAATGGAGTCCAATTAAATTGATCGACCATATCATAAGCACTTAATATATCCTCATCATGCAAATTCTGTGGCGGCTGATTACTAATATCACATTTTGAAAGAAAATATAGCCATTGGTCTTCGTAAGTCTCTAATTCATGTTCATCTTTTTCGAATCTATCTAATTCTACAAAAACATATGATAAATCTTTCAAAAATTGCTTACCAGTTGATACTTCTACGGTTCTATGAAAACTAATGACATCGAGATTTTTATCTTTTAGCGGCACAATACCACGTAAAATTAAAATCAATACAACTGGCGCTATATCAGCATAAGGCTTACCTCTAGCTACTTGAGAAGTAATAGCACCAGCACCATAAAATTGAACGCGTTTTAAAAAATTCTCAGCCCAGCCATTTTGCATTTCAATAATATAAATATTACCTGATGCATCTTTGCATTTAATATCCACAATACCACGTTTATATTGTCCAAGATCTGGAATTTGTTTCTGTGAAATATATTCGAACTCTAATATTTTACGTTCAGGTGGAAGGCGCATAATATTATTTAAAAATGACAATAATCTTTGTTTATCTCCAAATATTTTTTTAAAAGCTATATCATTTGTTGGTTCTAAATATTGTGACATATGTTACCTGTT
>DYTE01000017.1 GCA_020726135.1 Rickettsia conorii | reverse complement strand
GTAAATTTATATGCAAATCAAAAATTTGTTTAAGAAAAAATATAAATATGATTTTATTTAATTGAGCTAACGTCATAAAAATTAGATTAAATACAAAGTTAATACAACAATTTTCTATTTTATATAAAAATTATTAATATTTATGTCTAATTTAAATTAGTTTAGAATGAAATGCTAAGACATATCATATATAATGAGCTTAATTTTATAATTTATTAAAATAAATTAATCTTTATTTAATGAGTGAAATATATGAATTGGAGAAAAGAAAAATTGAATATAAAAACTACAAAATTATTAAAATATTTATTTTTAGCAAGTTATTTTATAAGTAATATATATGCTAGTGATGTAATTTTAGCCTCTGGATCTGTGCCACAAGCACCATTTTTACCACCACCACCACCTCCTCCTCCTCCTCCTCCACCTCCTCCTGTTGTAGTAGATAAAGTAATAAAAGCTACAAAATTGTTTGGCTTTACTATTCCTTTCATTAATCAAAAAATTATTGGAGTAGATATTTATAATAAAGTAATTGATCTTGCTGATAATATAAATCTTGAGCAAAACAAATATAATAAATTAACTCAAGATGAAAGCATCACTAAAAAAGTTTTATTAACACAACTAGAAAATCTAGCAGCAAATCTTAATAATTTTGTTAAAATGACTGATAAATTAGAAGAAAATTCTAAATCTTTATATGTAATAGCGCCAATTAAAGCTTTAGGATATAATGCTGCAACATATTTGAAAAATATAAATAACAAATACCAGTTAATAGATAAAACTAATGAAGAAATTATAAAAGAGTCAAGAATAAAGCCAGGAGCTACTAGTATAAAAGAAGAAAATACTAGCACGAAAAATTTAATTGAGCTAATAAATAATAATAAGTCACAATTCACAGGGATAATATCACCGCCAGGAAGAGATAGTTTAGAGATGTGGTGTACTCTATTACAGAAAAAGAAAGTAGAAAACAGAAATGCGATAGATGATGAATTGTCATCTATTCAAAAACAGATTGACCTATTAAGCAATATAAATACATCTGAATCTGCTCAGCTCATTCTTGAATATGAAAAGAAAAAAACATTACTTCAAAAGTTAGAAAATGTTTTTGATAAAGCTATAGAAGATTTAGATAGTGAAGAAAAAGATAAAAAAAAGAAATCTCAAAAAATAGATTTAAAATTGATACAACCTACATATAGTATGAATGTTGCTGTATTTAAAACATTGTACGAATCAAGTTATAGTGCAGAATTATTAAAGTTTACTTATGAAAGAAATCAGCAATTAGTTAATAATGAACGACTCAAGACTAGAGCTATGGACGATAGAGATATAGAGGATCTTGGTATCAATAAATATAAATTTATTATTATAAAGGAAAATAAAGAAGTTAGACTAAACAAAAAAGAAAAAATAAAAATTTATTTTATAAAAGATAATAAAGTGATTTTAGAAAATGGTGATACAACAGAGATTGGATCTCTAGCAAGTTCTACAAAATTTGTGGTAAATATTAAAGATAAATCACGTTTAAAACATATTCATTCGTTTAAAGATTTAAAACAAAAATATCAAGAAAAGATAAAACATATATTTATAAATCGTAGCATTGAGAATAATACTAAAACATTGGAGAGTATGGCTGATGCGTTAGAAAAAAATAAAAAAATAAAAGTTATAAAAAATTCTAAAATAATACAAAAAAATAAGAACCATACTAATAAACTCACTGAAGAAGAAATATTAAATATATTAAATTCACCTAAAAAGCACCTACAGAATCCTCCAGTTAATAAAAAACAAAATCTAGACAATCAAGCAAAGATAAAATATGAGATTTATGATTCTGCACCACAGAGTCCTATAGAATTTATTCTAGAAATAAATGATGACAATATATCTGGTGATCATGAATCTAAAATTTTTTCTAGCACAGATCTATTACAAAAGATTGAAAGTGATAATGTTTCTATCCAAGACTTAGATTCAGATTCAGATTCAGATATAAATTTAGGTTTAAGTAGTAGTACCACTAATGAGTGTAATAGTTATAATTTAGGCTCAACTGATAGTGGTATAAGTGATTCAAATATTATTGATAATTTCAGACAAGAAGTAAGTAGTTTATATGCTCAACTAGATACACAAAGAGAGCATATAAAAGATCTGCAAAATGCAGCTGAAAATAGTATATCGTTAAGTCAATTAGAGAAAGAACAATATGCTAAGTTTTTAACGCAAGAATTAGAAATAATAAAGTCTGGCCAACAAAAACTTTTAACTGAATTATGGGAAGACTTAAAAAAACAATATTCCAGTTCTGAAACAACTAATGAGGATGTTAATCCTGAATCTGTCTTAGTAGAACAAATTACTACACAGTTTAATATGGCAACAACAGATATTGAGAATAGATTAAATAAAATTTCATTTTTAAATCCTTATCAACTAGTTGCTTCAGCAGCAGGTGACGAGGATGTAGATTTCCCAAAATCATTTTGGATCTCCGGTTTATATGGCAATGCTTCTCAAACTAAAACTGATAAAAAAATTCAATATAATAATGTTACAACTGGTTTTTCTATCGGAGCTGATATTAATATTAATGAAAATATAATTGGAGCAGCTTACAGCTATGTTAATATGATCACAAAATATGATAATGTTAATAGAGATGATATTACTGCACAATATAATATATTCACAGCATATGGTATTAAGCCGATTAATGCTAAATTATCGCTACAAGGCGTTGCATCTATTGCAACAAGTGATATGAATGGGACAATTATAAAAAAATTATTAGAGTCTGAAAAGTTAGAAATTAAAAATAAATCTATTGATTATAATATTTTATTACGTTTAAATTATGCTTTAAATCCTATCAAAAATTTTACATTCATACCAAATATTGGAATTAAATATGGTAAAAATCTTGTAAATAATTATAATGAAATTGGTTTTGGGGATATTAAATCATTATCTATGTCTGGTAATAATGATGTAGCAAATATTAATGGAATTTTTGGGGTTACTATAGTTAGAAAGCCAATGAATATTCATCAGTATCATGTTGCACCATATTTAAATTTTTCAATAGAAAAGAATTTTAATGCTAAAGAATTTAAACATAAAGCTCAAATTAATATTGCAGATAAAATCTTAGATCATGAATTTACAACGCCTATATCTGATGAAATTATGTTTAATATTGGAGGAGCATTTAATATAAGTAAAACTGAGAAATTTCAATTAATATTAAATTATAATGCAAATATTTCAACAGAAAAATATATATCACATCAATTTGGTATAAAGATTAAAGCTATATTTTAGTATGAATCTAAAACTGCTACTAACATACTGGCAGTTAATTTATTTTAGATAAAAGTAAATCTAATTGATTTAAATCATTATAATGTAATATTAATTTACCACCATCATTATAATTTTCTATAGTAACTTTAACATTAAGTTGTTCAGATAAATTATTAGCAATTATTTTAAAATCATCTGATTGATCATTTGGTAAAATATCTATTGCAAATTCTAATTTACTATATTTATCTTTTGGCCAGTTTTTTACTAATTCTTCAGTTTGATATAAATTTAATTGATTTTTAATAATAGAATTGGCTATAAGTTCTGCTTCTTCATGATCAATGAAATATTTAATATGATCTATAGATAATGTATCATTATTTATCATATTCTTTATATTAGAGGATAATTTATTAATGTTTAAAATATTTCTAACATAAGAATAAGTTTTGCTCAATTTATGAGCTAATTCTTCTATAGTATAGTTGAATTCTTGTACTAATTTTGCTAAAGTTTCAGCAATCTCAATAATAGATAAATTATCTCGTTGAATATTGTCGATCAATGATATTTCAAAAGTTTCTTTATCATTAATATTATTGATAATTACAGGAATATTTGTTAATTTAGCAAGTTTACATGCTCTCCATCTTCGTTCTCCAGAGATAATTTTATATTTATTATTTTTTTTTGTTACAATGAGTGGTTGTAGCAAACCTTTAGATAATATTGAATCGGATAATTCTTTGATCTTATCATATTCAAAATTTTTTCGCAAGCAATTTGGATTTGATTCCAAATCATCAATTTCTATGATTTTTATTTGCTCATTTTCTCCATTGCTAGGTAATGTTGTTTCACTAAGAAGTGAGGCTAAACCTTTTCCTAACCCATAATATTTCATAATGATAATCTCTCTAATAATTCTTTAGCAACTTCTATATAGGCCTGTGCTCCAGCACATTTATGATCATAAATTATTCCTGGTTTTCCATGCGATGGTGCTTCTGATAATTTAACATTTCGTGGAATCACAGTTTTAAAGACAAGATTTTTTAAATGGTTCCTGACGTCTCTTGCTACATATTCAGTTAATTTATTTCTTATATCAAACATAGTGAATAATATGCCACATATTTTTATTTTAGGATTTAATTTTTTTTCAATAATACTTATAGTTTTTAGTAAATGACTTAGACCTTCAAGAGAGTAAAAGTCACATTGCATAGGGATTAATAGTTGATCACAAGCTACAAGCGCATTAATTGTAAGTAAACTTAATGATGGAGGGCAATCTATAAAAATATAATCATAATTATGACTAATTAATTCTATTAAATTACGTAATATATATTCCCTTTTATGCATATATATTAAATCTATTTCAACAGCAGATAAGTTTGCATTAGAAGATATTAGATGTAAGTTTGGTATATTTGTTTTAATAATAGCTTGATCAATATTAAATAATCCAATTAAAATATCATATATTGTAATTTTTCTAAATCTTTGTAAGATGCCAAAACCCGAGCTGGTATTGCCTTGTGGATCAAGATCTATTACTAAGACTTTATTATTTGTACTAATAGCTGTAGTTATATTAACAGTACTAGTAGTTTTACCAACTCCACCTTTCTGATTAACTATTGCTATTATTTTTGCCATAAATTTTTAATCTCTAAAATTTTTCCATCCATTGATGAGAGACTGTCATATATTTTTATATCAAAATTCCATTTTTCTTTTGCCGCTTCAATTTCATTCAAATAATTTTTCCCCTTCATTAACAAATATTTGTTTCGCACAAAAATATTTTGAGTATATTTAAAAATATCTATTAACGATGCGAAAGCTCTTGAAGTAATTACATCACATTCTGATTTGAAATTTTCAACTCTAAGATTTTTTACTATTATATTATTACTAGAAATTTTAGCAGCTTGCAATAAAAAAACTGTTTTCCTAATATCTGATTCTACTAATGTTATATTGTGAACACCCAATATAGATAAGACTATTGCTGGAAAACCAGCTCCTGAACCAATATCAATCACATAATCAGTTTTATTTAAATAATTCATCAGTTGCATTGAATCTTTAATATGTCTAGTCCATATATCATCTATCGTATTTTTAGATATGAGATTAATAGATTTATTCCATTTTAAAACTAAATCAGTATATTCTGTTAATAATTGGAATGTTTCGATATTATGCATAATTATTTTTTATATAAATAATTAAAGTAGTAATAGCAACAGGAGTAATACCAGCCATTCGTTTAGCTGCTCCAATATTTGCAGGTCTTGCAAATGATAATTTTTCTATCATTTCTTTAGATAAACTATTTATTTTACTATAATCTATATTTTCAGGAATTAAAAAACATTCCTCATGTTTGAATAAATCAATATCCGCTTCTTGTCTGCTTAAATAAGCTGAATATTTAGATTCTATACTTAAAAATTCTAATATATTTTTATCTAATGATTCCAATTCTGGAAATATATTACAAATTGTTTCACACCCAAAATTAGGTAATCCAAGTAATTGAAATGCAGTTTTATGCATACCATCTTGAGAAATAGAAAAGCCAATTTTATCTAAAGCGCTTGTTGTAATAGATAAATTTTTTACCAAATTCCTTGAGATGCTAATAGAGTCATATTTTTTAGTAAATTTTTCAATACGTTTCTTTGAGACAAGGCCAATTGACATAGCAAGTGGTGTTAAACGCATATCGGCATTATCAGCCCTCAGTGACAAACGATATTCAGACCTAGATGTAAACATTCTATATGGTTCTGTAACTCCGTATGTTATTAAATCATCAATCATAACACCAATATAAGCATCAGCTCTGGTTATAATAAATGGATCACGCATTAAACATGATAAGGCCGCATTAATTCCGGCTATAATCCCTTGAGCAGCTGCTTCTTCATAACCAGTTGTGCCATTAATTTGACCAGCAAAATAAAGACCTTCAATTTTTTTTGTTTCTAATGTATTTTTCAATTCACGAGGATCAACATAATCATACTCAATTGCATAGCCTGCCTGTGTTATAACGCAATTTTCAAGTCCAGGGATAGATTTTATCATGCAATGCTGAACATCTAAAGGCATTGATGTGGAGATACCATTAGGATAAATAATATGATCATTTAATCCCTCAGGTTCTAAAAAAATTTGATGGCTATTTTTTGAAGCGAAACGAACAATCTTGTCTTCAATAGATGGACAATAACGAGGACCAATCCCTTCAATTTCACCAGAATACATAGCTGATTTATTCAAATTATTAAATATAATTTCATGAGTTTGGCTGGTAGTTTTCGTAATAAAACAATTAATTTGTTTTACTAATACTTGATTTGTCATTTCTGAAAATGGTCTTGGCACAACATCACCTGGTTGTAGGGTAACTTTGCTATAGTCGATTGTTCGTCCATCAAGTCTTGGTGGTGTGCCTGTTTTTAATCGTCCTAGTTTGAATCCTATATTTTTTAAACTTAAAGATAAGTCATTTGATGGAGGTTCATCAATTCTACCACCAATAGTTTTTTGCTTGCCAATATGCATTAATCCTGACAAAAAAGTTCCAGTTGTTATAATTAACTTTTTGCATGTAAATTCTGTGCCATCATTTAAAATGACTTTACTTACTTTATAATTTTGTACTTCGATATTATGAACAGCTCCATATATTATAGTCAAATTTGGATAGTTAGATAATATCTCGCTCATTGCTTTTTTATATAAGGCCCTATCCGCTTGAGCTCTTGGCCCCCAAACAGCAGGTCCCTTTGTCTCATTCAACATTTTATAATGTATGCCGGCCATATCAATAGCTCTTGCCATAACTCCATCTAGCGCATCAATTTCTTTAACTAATGTACCTTTTGCTATGCCGCCAATTGCTGGGTTGCATGACATTTCACCCAAATTACTTGGTGCTAAAGTTATTAGTAAGCTCTTGACACCTAAACGAGCGGAAGCTGCTGCCGCTTCGGATCCAGCATGGCCAGCACCTATAATTATAACATCATAAAAGAACATAATTTATTCAACAAGCTCACTTGTAGCAAAAAAGAATGCAATTTCTCTTTGAGCGCTTTCTGGACTATCTGATCCATGAATACTATTTTCCTCTATATTTCTTGCAAAATCCTTACGAATAGTGGCTTCTGCTGCATCACTTGGATTAGTTGCTCCCATTATAGCGCGGTTTTTTGCAATAGCATTCTCACCTTTCAAGACTTGTAAAATAACAGGACCTGATGTCATAAAATTTACTAAGCTACTAAAAAATGGTCTAGCTGAATGTTCGCTGTAAAAACTTTCTGCCTGTGCTTTTGATAAAATCACCATTTTTTGTGCAACAATTTTTAATCCTGCTTTTTCTATGTAGGAAATGACTGAACCTACTAAATTTCTTTCTAAAATATCTGGTTTAATTATTGAAAAACTATATTCAAATTTCATGATTAAGATCACCTTTAACAATTGAAAAACATAAGTAATTATAGCATCATTTAATGTATGCTAATATTTTCTATTGCATGATTATAGTCTAAGTCTTAAATAATGAAAAGCTTGATTTTGATAGATATAAAAAAACACCGAAATTTATTTTCGGTGTCTTCTTATTATTAGTAAAGTAATATAGGTAATATTACAGTTAGATTAGAAATTAGCACGTAAATTTACAGTACCTTTCATAGATGAAAGATTAGAATTATATCTTATATAATCTCCAGAAATACCAAATGTAAATTGCTCTGTAGCTTTAACAGTTAGACCAGCGCCAACAATAGCAGTTAATTTAGATTCTTCAGCAACATAAGGTGTAATTTCATCTGTTGATCCAGCAAGAGTAAATTTATTTTCTAAATTCTTACCAGCAAACTTATATTGCACAGAACCATGTAAGTCCGGTGTAACAATAGTACCAGCACCAGCATCAATATCATAAGAAATTTTAGCACCAAGAGTACCTTTAATTGAATAAGCATCATCTTTTGCAAATGACTTATTAACAAGAGTAGAACCAGTTTGTTTATATTCCTTATGTGATAATCCAATAGCTGAAATTCCTACAGTTGGTGTGAATGTTAAATCAGAAACTTTTGCATTATAACCAACTTTTAAACCACCACTTAAAATACTTAAGTCATATTTAGATTTAACTGTTTGAGTTCCAGCTTTGGCATCGAGTTCTGTAGATTGAACTTCATTGGTACCCATACTAAAATCAAGAGCGGCAAAAACATCATCTGACAAATTGTAAGAAGAATATACACCAAATGATAGATTTTGTATTTCAGATTTATCACCATCTCTAAAATCTTTGAGATCAATAGTAGTTTTACCTAAACTAAATTGAACACCAAGAATGAAATTATCAGCAAGTTTTGTATCAAAACCAATTGTTCCACCATAATTCTTCATTTCATAACCAAATGTTAAACCATCTAGTGTTTGAGTAGTAGATGACATAGTAGGAGCAATCCAAGCACCAAATGCTACATTTGAAGTTTCATCGCCAGCACCGAGTGCATTAAGTCTTTTGTCTGTTAGAATATTAGTACTAAATACATTTGCTTCAGCGACATTTGTAGATATAGATGATAAATCAGTTAAGAGACCAGCAACTGCTTTATATCTAACATCATCTTTCAGTTTACCAATATTTTGTGTTAGTACTGGGTTTTTTGAAAGTGATTTTACTTGAGTTGCAAGATCATCAGAACTAATATTTTTAGCTACTAAATCTGCTTTGATACCTACCTCAGAATTATCTGTTCTCACAGCACGTACTACAGTATTATTATTCTCAGATTTTATACTTGGTGTTAATACAACATACGCATTCGCACTTTGTTGAATTGTAAATTTCTTTTTAAGTTCATCTACTTTATCAACACCTTCAAATGTCATAATTACT
This sequence comes from Rickettsia conorii, assembly GCA_020726135.1. GTDB lineage: Bacteria > Pseudomonadota > Alphaproteobacteria > Rickettsiales > Rickettsiaceae > DYTE01. The sequence goes on along the minus strand of DYTE01000017.1, from coordinate 12,181 downwards.
GTAGTTGGATCAACATTATCAGCTAAATTTGCAAATGTTACCATTGAATCAGCAATTTTTGGTGCAGTTCCAAAATATGTAACAGAACCAGCGCCATATTCAAGTGAAATATCTGTTGGAGCACTGTAAGCATGATCTGAATTTACTTCAAGTGTAAATGTAGAAACATCTAATTTTTTACCAAATTTAGCTTCACTACCAGCTACATCAATTTTTGTATTACCTGTTAAGACTAAAGATTCTTTTGAAATATCCAATGTACTAGCAAAAATCACGCCTTCATATGTAAGAACTGACCCAGCTATAGTAGATGTAGAAATTACATTACCTCTATTACCAACGGTACCAATGTTACCTTTATATGTATTGTTACCTTGGAACTCTACTTTTCCTGTATTATCTATAAAAGTAATGTCACCTTGATTTCCAGATTCAGCTGCAAAAATAGCAGTAGAACCAGCTAAAATAGGTAATTTATCAACTATGTTACCATATTGAGTTAATTTTCCATCCTTATCGTAGGTATTTTTATTTGTAAATGTTAGTTTTTGTCCATCAATCATTATTCCATTTTGGGCATAGACAGATTTTCTCATTTTTAAATCTTTACCTACAGCAAAATGTACTGTATTTAATTTTTTATCTGCAGAACCAAGAATTGTAACAATTTCAGAAGGAGCAACGCCACCAGCATTATTTGCTATTGCTACATTAGCTTGACCAGCTGTTTCATTTGTAACTTGAGCATATAATTTTTCAGTAATAGTGAAATTTGTTGCAGCTACATTTGTAGAAAATACTAAATTAGTATCTGCGCTAGTTGCAGCAGCTGCTTTTGTTAAATTATGATCACCACCAGCAACAATTATAGTATGTTTTTTACCTTTTTCTTTAGCAGTTACAGCAAGTTCAACATCATTTAAAACAAATTGTGAAGGCAATGTTACGCTATTGTCAATTTCACCAGAAAAAGTAATTTTCTTAGATGCTAAAGAAGCAACAGCATTAGTTGAGGTAATAATAACATTTCCACCAGCAAAATTCAATTCTGCCAATATATCATCAGCTACAATAGCACCTCCAACAGCATGTAATGTAACATTTGTAACAGCATCTTGGTTATTAAACTTTAAAACACCAGCATTATTTACAGCAAATGCTTTGATATTATTGAAACTATAGTTAGAATCAGATAATGTCATAGAAGAATTTTTATTTATAACAAGACTTCCTTTTGAATAATAATCTGAAGAAAATGTCAAATCTGTTCTTATATTATCATCAGCTGTTAATGTTAAACTTTTTAATTGTTTAGCACCATTTTGAGTTAAACCATCTTTAGTTGAGCTAATAGTTAGAGCACCTAAATTATTGAACACCAAACTTCCCTGATTGTTAACATCTGTTGAAATATAGTCATTTAATATCAAAGCTGTCGCACCACCAAAATTTTCTTTTGTTAATGTTAAAGCACTATTAACACCGGTATTGTCAAATCCAATTGCCTTAAGAGTTAATACGTCTTTTACTGGTGTGGTATTTTTAATTACAAGAGTTTTATCTAATGTTACAGCTACATCACCTACAATACCAATTGATCCTTTTGCATCTGATGTAATAATCATATTCTTGAATATAGGATTAGCAACACCACTTGATAAACCAAATGCGGCATTTTCAGCTATTATAACATTTTTTACATAATTATCAGCTTGTGCTGTTGCAACTATTCCTGCCATTCCTTTTTGTATGTCAAGAGTCCCAAGAACATTTCCGTTAGCTGCATCAGCATGACCATCTGATGAAACAATTATTACTCTATCATCAGCAGTACCATTGACTTTCACTGTCGACTTATTAGCATTTGTTAGAGCTGAAATAGTGAAAGAATCTTGTAATTCAATTATATTAGCTTTTGCATTATCACCAAAATCTATTGGAGCTTTAATGATAACATCCTGTTCAGGATTTGGTGCACCTGCAACTTTTTTAACTATCAATGTTTGACCAGCATGGTTAGAGAATTGAATTTTTGCTAATGTTTTAGCATTACCAATATTATTTGTTATAATTGTTGCAATATCTTTATCTTTTGTACCAACAATAATAGTACTATGACCATTATCAAAAGAATTTATTGTTGCTGCTTGAAGAGTTGAATTATTTTCAAGTACTAATTTGTTATCTTGATTACCAGCTAATGTACCCATTAAGAAATTATTTGCAACAAGTTTTTGATCTGCTTTTAAATTATATTGTGCAATAGCAGCACCAGCATGACCACCACCTAAACTAATGTTAGTAGCATTGCCATTGAAACCATTGACATAAAGGTCAACAATACCGGCAGCATCTGCATTACCACTTCTAATTGTTAAACCAGAGGCAGCAGCAGCTGCATTACCAGAAATTGTTGTAACGGCAACCACACCTGTAGCACCCACAACATTAGGAGCAGCTATAATTGTTAAACCATGAGCATCACCAGCAACAGCAGAGACTTTAACATCACCTAATTTTTTATCCGCAGCACCAACATTACCTTTAATCACATGAGCAAAATCACCATCAGCCCAGATATTACCTGTACGATCTGTTAAAGTTGTTATTGAACCTTTACCAGCATTAGCGGCAGTGTCACCAAGAGTTAAAGTAGTTGCAGCACCAGACATTTTGAATGTTGAATTGCCTTCAAATACAGCGCTTGCAGTAAAGATTGCATTAGCACCAGCTTGCATGTCAACTGTCTTTGTATTGTCACCAGAAAAAGTGATTCTAGCTAAAGGAGTAGCAGCTTCGCCTAGAATAGGAACTGATACATTAGAACTGCCAGCAAATTTTACTATACCTTTATTAGCAGCTGCAGCTTTAATCGCAGTTGTTGTAGCTAGAATATTTTTTCCATCATTAATAATTAATGTAGATGTATTACCAGCTAAATTAACACCAACAGCAAGATTTCGCAAATCTGCATTAATAGTGACAGTTTTATTGTCATTAATTTCAAGAGTTTTGAAATTTTTAGCATCAGCTACAACATTAGGAAGAATAAGTCTCGTAGCATCTGCAATTTGCAAAGCAGCTCCACCAAGGAACACATTATTACCTAAAATCATATTAGTGTTGGCAACCAATTTACCATGAGTACCAGCACCATCAACAGCGAACACTGGAACATTCAATGTAACTGTTTCACCAGCTGCGCTTTGTTCAAATGTAACAATCCCTTCTTGATTAACAAAGTTAATAGCACCAATACCAGAAACATCAGTTCCATAAATATGAGTAGCATTAATACCAGCAGCTGTTAAAACACGACCACCTAGATTTGCACCAGCATCAACAGCAACAGCACCATTTGCAGCTTGAGCTCTTGCTTTAATAACATTATTAGTATCATTAATTATTTTCAACCAAGTTTCTTCTGCTCCGAATGTGATTAAGTTAGTAACACCAGGAACAGCATTTCCATAGATGTTAATTGTTAGAACACGATTAGCATTTGAATTAGTTCCTGCAGTTAATGTTAAATTTTGTTGCACTCCTATGATTAAATAATTCGCTCCAACATTAGCTAGAGGAGCATCTGCAGCTAAAGCAGCTGCAGCATTTCTAACATTACCACCACCACCACCATTATTAATAACAGCAGCATCAGCACCAGTTGTTATATAATCAGTCGCCATTGCATTGCTGGTCGCGAAAGACATTGCTAAAGCTGAAGCGCCTAGCAACAATTTTAATTTATTTTTTTTATTTTTAAAAGATTTTTGGTTTTGAGCCATAATTCTTCACCTATATTTTGAGTTAATTTACTAATAAATTTTTTTTATTTCTTGAACCGAGCAAAAAATTAATTTCTACACAAGTTCTGTTAAAGCATCATTTTTGAATTATACATGATTTAGTTAAAAATTCACTATATTTATTTTATAAATAATCACAAATCTAGAATAAAACATGTTTAGTTCAACAATAATCTTCAACTTAATTTTTAAACTACACGCGCATATATTAATATAGAGATGTCACTTGTTCAAGTATTTTAAAAAAAATAATGATTTTTCATCTATTTATGTGATATATATGCTACAGAGCACTGGTTTTACTATTATTTATAAAAAAACTTGATATAGTTATATTCAAATATTGAAGATAAAATATTGAAGGATTATAGTCTATGGAAGAAAATAAAATAGAAAAAATGGATTTTGGAGATGCGTTGTCAGAACGTTATTTGTCATATGCATTATCCACAATCATGTCTCGTTCATTGCCAGATGTGCGTGATGGATTAAAGCCAGTTCACAGAAGATTATTATATGCAATGTTGGAGCTACGTCTCGATGCTGGGTCTGGTTTTAAGAAATGTGCAAGAATTGTTGGAGACGTGATTGGGAAATATCACCCACATGGAGATACAGCTGTTTATGATAGTTTAGTTCGGTTGGCACAGTCTTTTTCATTGCGTTATCCATTGATAGATGGGCAAGGGAATTTTGGTTCGATTGATGGAGATAATGCAGCTGCGATGCGTTACACAGAATCTAGAATGACAGAGATTTGTAGATTATTGATGGAGGATATTGATAAGGAAGTTGTGGATTTTGTTCAGACTTATGATAATTCGGATATGGAGCCTGTTATATTACCATCTTTATTTCCGAATTTGCTTGCGAATGGGTCTGAAGGAATTGCTGTTGGTATGGCTACAAGCATACCGCCTCATAATTTGCATGAATTATGTGATGCATTAATTCATTTGATTGATAATCCTGAGGCTGATTCTTTATCTTTGATGAAATTTATTAAAGGGCCTGATTTTCCAACTGGTGGAGTGATTGTGGATAATATGGAGATGATTAAGCAATTTTATACCAAGGGCAAAGGAAGTTTTAGAGTTAGAGCTAAATGGCATAAGGAAACATTAAATTATGGGCAATATCAAATTATTATTACTGAATTGCCATATCAGGTGCAAAAATCTAAATTAATTGAACATATGGCATCTTTGATTAATGACAAAAAATTACCATTAATTGCTAATTTAAGAGATGAATCTACAGAAGATGTGAGACTTATTATAGAGCCGAAAGATCGCACATGCGATGAATTTGGTTTGATGGAATCATTATTTAAATTGACAAGTTTAGAGAATAGAATTCAATTAAACATGAATGTTGTGAGCTCAAGGCAGATTCCTAGAATTATGAATATATTGGAGATATTGCAGGAATTTGTTGATCATAGAAAAATTATTTTAACACGTAAATTTATTTTTATGTTAACTAAGATTAATAGTAGGCTTGAAATATTGGAAGGATTGAAGATTGCTTATTTAAATTTGGAGAAAATAATATCTATCATTAGAGATGAAGATGAGCCTAAGGAATTATTGATGGAACAGCTTAAATTTAATGATACACAGGCTGAATCTATATTGAATATAAAATTAAGGGCTTTACATAAGCTAGAGAAAGGAGAAATTATTCGAGAAGCTCAAAAATTAGAAAAAGAAGCCAAGGATTTACGTGAAATTTTGGATGATCAGACTAAATTAATGAGTATATTACGTGCTGATATTTTAAATGTTCAGAATAAATTTGGTTATGATTCTAAATTAGGAGCAAGAAGAACAAGTTTTGAAGAGATTGAATCTGATGTTCAAATTCCAGATATATCAGCTTTTATTACCAAAGAGCCTATAACTATCATATCCTCAGAAATGGGATGGATTAGATCTATTAAGAATCATAATAATGATTTGAGTATTATAAAATATAAAGAAGGGGATAGAGAGAAATTTATTTTAGAGACATTTACAACTGATAAAATTCTTATTTTAAGTTCTTCTGGTAAATTTTTTACATTATTAGCTGATAATATATCTAAAAGTAAAGTTTCTGCTGAATCAATCAAATTAATGGTAGATCTTCTTAATGATGAAATTAATAATATATTTATCTATAAACCAGACCAAAAAATATTATTAGTTTCAACTTCTGGACATGGATTCATTGTGAATTCAAATGAACTAGTTGCTCAAACTAGATCTGGAAAACAGATTTTTAATATTAAAGAAAATGAATTATGTAGAGCTTTCCCTGTTTCTGGTGATATGGTTGCTGTGATTGGAGAAAATAGAAAATTATTAATATTTGAGATAGATCAAATACCAGAAATGAAAAAAGGACAAGGTGTTATTTTACAGAAATATAATGGTTCAAAATTGATTGATGTGAAGATATTTAATAGAGATGAAGGTTTGACTTGGAATTTTAGTAATAAGTTAAGAGCTGAGAAAGATATAAGCGCGTGGCATGGTAAACGCGGGAGTGTTGGAAAGTTGCCGCCAAGTAATTTTCCTAAAAACAAAGAGGCTTTTTCTATTTTTGTTTAAAATTTAAAAAATTAGTAATCATTCTTGATTGATTGGTTACTAATAATATTTTTAGCCGTCTCTATTGCTTTTTGTTTTTCACCTTGTTCTATACTATATCTTGTAACATAATTAGTAATTTTAATAATTCATATAATTGAATTATATAGTATTTATGTTTTTAAAAAATTAGCTTATTGTTTAGTTTTTGACAAACTATATATGTAAGATTATAATTCTATTTTCTATAATAATATATAACAACATGCAACTATATCCTTTACGATTATTACCGAATAATATGAATTTTGATTTTATGAAATTCAAGAAAATTAGTTATAGTATTTCAATTTTATTATCAATTTTAACATTTATTTATATAGGTATTTATAAATTTAATTTCGGTATAGATTTTATTGGTGGCATTGTAATTGAACTGAAAGCTGATACTGCGCCTGATTTGCCAAAAATGCGTGAAGTGATGAATAAATTAAATATAGGTGAGATTATTTTACAAAATTTTGGTAGTCCTACTGATTTGTCTATTCGTGTTGGTAGTAGCAGCGAAGAGAATTTAGTGAAGAATATAGATTTAATCAAAAAGACATTGTCAGAGAATTTTACTCAAACTTTTGAATATCGTAAAGTAGATTTTGTTGGGCCTCAGGTTGGAGCAGAGCTAATTAAATCTGGTGTTTTGGCGATGATATTTTCTTTTATGGCAATTATGTTCTATATATGGATAAGATTTGAATGGTATTTTGGATTGGGGATATTAATAGCGCTTGTGCATGATGTTATATTGAGTCTAGGTTTTATGAGCGTTGCTAATCTTGATTTTAACCTCAGTACCATTGCTGCTATTTTGACTATTATTGGTTATTCAGTGAATGATTCTGTTGTTATATATGATCGTATTAGAGAAAATTTAAGAAAATCACATAAAAAAATTATTATAGATGTTATTAATGTAAGTATTAATGAAACATTATCGCGCACTATTATGACAGTGCTAACGACGTTGCTTGCAAATCTTGCTCTTGTGTTCTTTGGTGGAGAGGCGATTCGAAGTTTTAGTTTACTCGTATTTGTAGGTATTATTGCAGGAACTTATTCATCAATTTTTATTTCAGCACCAATATTAACATTATTTGTGAAAAGATCTAAAAATTAAACTTCAATAATGGTTGCACCAAGTGATTTTATTAAATCATTTACTGAATATTCCAAATCATGTGGACTTATACATAATATTCTTTCAAAGAAAGAAGGTGTTTGTTGATAGGTTAAAGTTATGGGGTTATAATTCTTAGGACAAGATTCGTAAATATGATTAAAATCCAGTTTTTCTAATGAATCTATGTTCCAACTATCTAGAGTTGCTTTAGCAAATTTACATATATCATTTTGTAGTTTTGATGATAGTTGATTTATATATGAACACGCTTCTGTAAGAAAATTATCTTGTTTTTCTTTATATAAATTTTGAATTTTATCTTGTAATACGGATTTGATAAAATTAGATGCATCTTGAGATTTTGATTTATATAAGTCATTAAGATCGAACTTAATATTATTGATAATGCTACCAGTAAATCTCTTGTCTTTTATCATATATTTAAGACATGCAAATTTAAAGGCAGATTGTAAATCTAAATTTGATAATCTTTGACTTTCCTCTGATATTGATCTTGTTAAAAATATATTTATTAAATAGTGACAAGCTTTGATAGAAGAAATATATTTCTGATAATAATTTGGAGATTTTAAACAATTTTGTTTACCACCACCAAATAAAATAATAATTTCAAGAGGAAGAATTGAACTATTAGCAATATTTAAAAATTCCAATAATTCCGTAACATTCTCAATATTTTGTTCTTTGAAAAATAATAATAATTTTTTACAATCTTTTGCAAATTTTTTACTCACATTATCTCCATTAAATGTTTGATTTTTTATTAAATTATACAGCAAATGATTTGCCGCATCCACATTTAATTGTTGCTGTAGGATTAGATATTTTAAAAGAAGAGCTAGTGAGTGATTCTTCATAGTCAAAAATAGAATCTTTCAAAAATTCAAGAGACATATTATCTATTACAACAAATATATTATCTATGGCTTGAATATAATCATCAGTTTCTATTGAAGCTTTTGTAATAAATTCATAATTATACATAAAACCAGAACAACCACCGCCTTCAACACTAATTCTTAAAACTGGTTCTTTATTAGATCTTTCTGAAATTAATTTTATTTGTGAAAAAGCTTGATCTGTAATTTTCATTGTTATAATATATTAGAGTTAAACTGAATTTAAATGATAGCATCGTTTTCGAGTCCTAAAAAGGCAAGTAAATTACGCAATTCTTGTCTTGCAGCAACATGTGAAATATTTAGATTTTTAACATAATTTGTTTTTTTTAGGTCTAATAAAGTTAGTCCTTGTAAAAATAATTCTTTAAATATTACTCTCTCGCTAAAGCCAGGAGCTATTTTAAAGCTAATTCTTTTAGATAAATTATCTAATACTTTTGTTATATTTTTTTTATTTGTTGCATCAAGAGTGCTAAGACGATTTCGTAATATTATCCACTCGATACTAGAACCATCTCGTGCTGCTTTTTGCATTTTTTGTTCCCATATCATTTGGCTATAGATGGAAGGTTGAATAATTGTGATATTATCTCGATCAATTTTCGCTATCACATCTAAATCTATAAAACTATCATTAATTGGTGTTATTATAGTATTTGCATGAGAATGCACTAATCTAGATAGGTAAGAATAGCTTCCTGGTGTATCAATTACGATATAATCTATATTTTTAGAATTATTTAAAATATTTAGAAACCAAGATTCTTGGTCTTTTGTTTGCTCTTCTATGTTAAGTTTTGGTTTTTCTTCGTAAAAATAATATTGTGGTGATGGTACAATATTGTCGATATTATTTCGATTATAAATATCTCTATTTTGAAGATAATGAGCAAGTGATGCTTGCCTAACGTCTGTATCAAGAGCTAGAACTTTTTTATTTTGATATAGAAGTGCAGTGATTAAATGTATGGCGCAAGTAGTTTTACCAGCGCCGCCTTTTTCATTACCAATGACAAATATATATGGACAATTATTTTTGTTCATAATTATCTTTAATAAATTGATTAAGTAGTCTTACTCCAAATGCTTTCGAGCCTTCGCTTGAAATAGAAGAAGGTTTTTTGCTACTATCAACTCCAGCAATATCTAAATGAGCCCATTTTACACCATCTTGTATGAAACGACCTATGAAATGAGCGCCCATAGAGCTACCAGCTCCTCTACCGCTTGAAATATTTGCTATATCAGCGCTTTGTGATTTTAGTTCTTCATCAAATTTCTTATGAAGTGGTAATCTCCATAATTTTTCATTTACATGATCACCAGCTTCAATGAGTTTATCTGCCAGATCATTATCATTTGAAAAACAACCAGCAAATACTGATCCTAAAGCTACGACTACAGCTCCTGTTAAAGTTGCAATATCTATAATAAAAGATGGTTTATATTTTTCTTGAGCATACCAAACAGCATCTGCAAGTACTAAACGCCCTTCTGCATCGGTATTTAATACTTCAACTGTTTGACCTGACATAGTTTTTACAATATCACCAGGTCTTTGTGCAGTACCAGATGGCATATTTTCTACAAGTCCTACAACTCCAACTACATGAACTTTTGCAAGTCTACCTGCAAGAGCTAGAATTGTGCCAACAACAGTGGCTGAACCAGACATATCATATTTCATATCTTCCATATTTGCAGCTGGTTTTAGAGATATTCCACCACTATCAAATGTTACACCTTTACCAACTAAAACTAATGGAGCTGTATCTTCATCTAAATTATTATATTCCATAACAACTAATTTGGATTCATTATGAGAGCCTTGACCTACACCAAGTATAGCGCCCATTCCTAAATTTTTCATTTCACGTTCGCTAAGGACTTTCACTTTCACTCCGAATGGTTCAAATACATCAACAATCATATTAGAATAATATTCAGGCGATTTTATGTTTGATGGTTCATTACAAATATTTTTTGCAAACATCACTGCTTCGGCTAAAATTTTCATGTCATAATATAATGAAGATGTTTCTTGAATATTATCTGTTAATATTTCAATATTTGTTACAGAGAATTTATCTTGTTCTTTTTGTTTAGTTTTATATTTATTAAATTTATAAGAACGAAGTAAAGCACCGCTGGCAATTAAAGCAGCAGTCTTATTAACATCATGTCTTCCAAGTCTATATTTTAGATTTACACTTAAATTGCTAATTTTATGAATTGTTGCCGTGGATAAAATTTTTCCACCAAGTTTTTCAATATCAGATTCATCTAATTTTAAAGATTCACCAATACCTACAAAAAATAACTGTTTCAATAATCCATTTTTTGCAATAAATGTTGTATGTTTTATCTCACCAAATTCTCCATTAAACATATGTTTAATATTGATAGTTTTAGAAATAATTCCATGATTTTCTTGATCAAATAATAATAGGCTTTTATCCAATTCAAGACTTTTATCCACAAATATAGCAATAGCATCATAATCAGATAAGTCTATATCAAAAATTACATTTAGCATGTTTCATTCCCTATTTTAAATTTATTCAAAAATCATCCTACTATATCTTAATAGTTAAGACAATAGTAAAATTTTTTGTAATTCATTCCATTCTCTTAAACTTATTCCACTAGATTGTTGAGTGATATTTTCACCTTCTATCATTCTTCTTATGACTGATAAAGCTGTTTTAGATAAATGAGCTCCTTCTAATCTATATTCAGTAAAAGCATCAAAAGTTAATGGAACCCATGCTTTAACAATTTCTAACATTTTGTCTGCATATACTCTGATTTCATATTGAGCATGGCTATCAGATCTTAAAGCTAGGAAATGTAATAAATTATGTAAATTAATTTTCCAATACCATTCAGTATAATAATTAAGAGATAGGTTCATTCTAGCTAGTTCCCTAGCAATACCTACAGTATTTTCATCTATAATATTTCCATGTTCATCTTCGTTCATCATTTCAACATAGTGAGCATATGCATTTTTTGCATCCTCCTCTAATAATTGTAACACTCTATCTGCAACTTCAGGAGGAACAGTTTGTTCTTGTCTTCCCTGCTTATTAATTATAGATTGTGGACTTAAATGTTCTCTTTTAGGCATATAAAATTCATTACCAAGTATGGAATAACGAGCTGAATATTCATTAACACTAGCTGTTCTGTGTCTTATCCATTGTCTCGCAATAAATATTGGTAATTTTATATGGAATTTAATGTCGCACATTTCAAAAGGAGTTGAATGTTTATGACGCATTAAATAATTAATAAGCCCCTTATCTTGGTTAGTTTGTTTCGTACCTGTACCATAAGAAACTCGTGCTGCTTGTACAATTGCAGTATCATTACCCATATAGTCCATTACTCTAATAAAGCCATGGTCCAATATAGGTATTGTCTTTCCTATTAATTCTTCAAGCTCTGCTGATACAACTCTATTAGTTCTATTCATGATTATTAAATCTATATTAAAATGTTAATTAATTGCCAAAATTTCTTCTTTTGTTAAATTAGTATATTTCATGATTTTCTCGATTGATTCATGATCAAGAAACATTAATTTTGCCATTTCTACTGCTTTTTGTTTTTCACCTTGCTCTATACCTTGCTCTATACCTTTTTCTATACCCTTTTCCTCACCGCGTTTATATTCAGCTTTAAGTCCAAGCTGTTCTG
>DYTE01000016.1 GCA_020726135.1 Rickettsia conorii | reverse complement strand
GGTAACGCATGAAGCTAACTGATACTAATAGCTCGATTGTTTTACTTTGCTGAAATAAAGATTACTGTATGTATGTAGTGTTAATTCTGTAAAATGATGACTCAAAAAATGGTTTTTTTCAGCTTTATTTGCTAATTAGATAGTATATTAATATATAATATGATTATTATAAAAATGTCATATATTAATTATATCTCGTTTAATGATTATAATTTATATATAAAATATATGATTAATTTAATATTTGTAGACGGTAATTCAAGTTACTGATTGACAAATTGTTGTTTTTTATGTATTAATAATATTGTTATAACTAAGTTTATATCACTAGCTTGGTGATTATAGCGCGAGTGAAACACACGATCCCATTCCGAACTCGAACGTGAAACCTCGTAGCGCTGATGGTACTATGCTGTTCAAGTATGGGAGAGTAAGTCGTTGCCAAGCTTGTAATATAAGTTTATTTTTAGTTTTGTTGTAATTTTTCAATTATCTAAAAATATTTCAGTATAAATTTATTCATTCATATTTAAATTTCTATTTAATCTTTAAAGCTTGTCATTCATGAATGAGTTTCTTTCAATTATCAAAAAACAAATTACTTATCACATTCCTTTTCGGTTTTATTAGTGGTTTTACATTAATTGCTTGTAGCAATAGTATAAATTTTTGGCTTGCTCGAGAAAATATAGATTTAAAATTATTAGCGTTATTTTCTTTTATATCTCTTCCATATGCGCTTAATTTCCTTACTGCTCCAATATTTGATATTTTATCTATAAATTATTTTAAGCACATTTTTGGACATAGACTATCATGGGTAGTTATATTACTTTTGTTACTCACTATATCGAGTTTACTTATTAGTTATATCTCTCCATCAGATAATTTATTTTTATTTGCTATTGTTGCATTCATTATGTCATTTTTAAGTGCTACTAAAGATTCTATTTTCGGAGCTATACGAGCAGAACTGATTCCACGTGAATCTCAAGGCGTTACATCGGGTCTATATATATTTGGTTATAGAATAGGTATGCTACTTGCTGGTTATGGTTCTATATATTTGTCATATTATATAGGTTGGCATAATATATATAAAATATTTGCATTTAGTATATTATTGTCATTGGCGCTAATATTATTCATATTAAAAAATTTTAAACAAGAGTTGGAAGCGAAACAGGAAAAAGATGTAAAAATTCCAACTATAGGTGAGTTTGTTAAACAGGTAAATCCATCTTATAAATTTTCACTTTTTATATTAATAATAAGTTTTCTACTATTATATCGCCTACCTGATGATTGTATAAGTGTTATGATGAATCCATTTTTATTATATATTGGTTACAATGAAATTGAGATTGCTAATCTTGGTAAATTGCTAGGTATTTTTAGTGCATGTATAGGCGGTTTTATTGCAAGTTTTACAATGCATCGTAAATCTATTATAGATAATTTGTTATATTTTGGTATCTTACATGCATTTTCTCATATTCTTTTTATAATCTTAGGATTATATGGTAAAAATCAATTATTATTCATTATAACAATATTCATTGAAGGAGTAACATCTGGCATGAATATGGCTGCTTATATAGGTTTTATTACTTCAATATGTTCTGGTAGATTCAAAACAACTCAATATGCATTTTTCACATCAATGATGGGATTATCAAGATCTATTTTTCCAGCATTTTTTGGATATATATTAATAGATTTTGGTTGGAATAGTTATTTTATCTTTATTATAATTGCAACAATACCATCATTAATTATATTATGGAAATTGAGAAATAAATTATAAATTACAACTAAAAATAAAATTTTAATTAATATAATTATTAACTTCTTATTTGATTTTATTCTCTTAATGTGATATGACTTTAAATCTGCTAATTACAATATTATATATAAATATACATAATAATATCAAAATATCTTTGGTAAATTATTGATTTAATATATAATGAGAATTGATAGTTACTACTTGAAGCGAAATGAAAAGAAATAATAATATATGGAAAATAAAAATGAATAGTTTAGTAAACAAAATTGATAATATAACTAAAATTGCAAGAACATTACATGAAGAAAATCCTGATGAAGATGTTTCGGAATTAAGTCTTGAAAATGTAAAAGAATTGATTGAATCAATGGATGGATTTGATGAGGATGAATTTGAATTGACTCCAGAAATGTTGCAAGAAATACATGAAACATGGATTGAGATACATGAACAAGATGATGAAGATATGGAATAAATATATTGTATTTATTAATTTTTAGGGAATATTATGCCGTTTAGTTTGTTGGAATCTATTAAAAATAGTATTAAGGGGACATTTACTGAAGCTATTAATTATGGTAAAAAACATCCTTTTAGAGCTGTAGCAGCTGGTGTTGGTATTGTTATTGCTGGTACAGTAGCTCCAGCTTTACTTGGAGTTGTTGCAGGAGTTGCTGCAGTAGGAGTTGTTGCAAAAACAGTAAAAAATGTTGCACAAGATTATGCAGTTGCAAATCCTGATAGCAGATTTGCTAAATTTGCTTCTGGTGTTAGTAAAGTTGCTAATATAGTGAAATCAGTTGCAAAATCTGTAGGCAATATAGGTTCAACAATTAAAAATAATAAGTGGAAAGCTTTTGCTGTAGGAGCTGGAATTGTTATATTAGGTGTAGCTACTGGTGGAACAGCTCTTCCTTTGATTGCGGTTGGAGCTCTTGCTGTAGGTGGCGCAGTTAAAATTGGGATGGATGTTCGTAAAGATTTAAAAAATCAAGCAGAAAATAAGAATAATGTTGTAGAATCGACTGTAGAAGATAAAGTACAATTATTTGAGAAAGAAAGAATGAAAGAGCAAGATAAAGCAACGACTCAAGAAACAGAAAGATTAAATGACAAATCTATTGCCAAATCTACAAAACAAACTAGAACTAAAAGCGATAGTTTTAGAAATATATTTACGCGTCAACCAAAACCTATAGTATCAGCAACATATAATGCTAAAAAACAAGAAGTTAATGTTGGTATGTCAAAATAATTAATATTCATTAAAGAGGTAATATGTCAGGTCCTAAAAATAATGTTTCTAAAGAGAATTATCTTGATGTAGCTAACGAAGATATTATTGTGGATGCAGAAAAAAAAGGTTCTGAAAATGAGATAATAATGACAACTTTTTCACCTATGTCAAGTGATCCTACTGTTACAGATGCTAAAAATATAAGAGTGCATGAACCTGAAAATGATGATTTTGATGATGAGATGGATGGAGAATTTGATTATGTATTTCCAGACGGAAAAATTGGTTTAAAACAAGGTGAAAAAACAGTTGAGGTAAAAGATGCAAATGAATTAGTTGATAAAATCTCAAACTTATTAGAAGAAATAAAACAAGGTACTAATCAAAATCTTACTAATTTACAAACTGTTGCTATTGCAGAATTAATTAATCCTATTCCTACTAATAATGGTATTATAGAAATAAGAGATGATTTCTATGAAACATTAATGAGTGTTCTCAATGCAAAGTCTACCAAGGATAAAAATATTAAAGATGTGGAATCTATATATCTAAATATGATGCAGCAACTAGAATCTTTAGATATTGCGTATAAAACGGAAATGGATGGATTTTATCAATATCCAGTTAGTAATGAAGCTGAGGATATATTATTAGAATATAAAAATATTCTAAAAGACTCTATTGATGAAATTAAAAAATCTATAAGAAAAGATATAGATGAAATCAAGAAAGAAGAAGATTTTCCTGAGATGAGATTAGATCAAAACTTATTGCAGTCACTTATTATAGATTATAGTCTTTCAGATGAAGAGTCAAGGAAGCTTAATTCAAGTATTTTAAAGCATATTGCTCCAAATATTAGTTTTTCTCCTGGATTAAGGCATTTAATGATTCTAGAATATGCACGTCCTATAGAAATTCATAGTTTAACAAATGAAATAAATACTATATTACAACAAGAATTTTTAGGTAAGAATTCTAAAGGAGAATATTTTTTAAAAACTGAAGCAGATATACAAAATACAAATAGAAGAGTAAAATCAGTTATTGAACAAGTTGAAGATAATTTACTAGAAATATCTGTTGATTCTATTGTTAAAAAAATTGCATTGAAACTCAAATCTGAAGATATTATTTTAACTGAGGAAGATATAAAGAGAATAAACAATGTAATTTTGACAAGTCTGAAGAAAGATAACATTAATTCTACCTATTTGTTAGATAATTTTCCTGAAATAACAAATCTTACAACTAATATTATAAAGAAAAATATTCTTCCGATACCATTCAAATATCTTGCTAGTTTGACAAGAATCAGTGTTATTAAATCTTTAGAAAATGAGCTTGAATCAAAAATTAACAATGATATTAAAAAAACTGTAACAAGGTTTACAGATAAAGAACTAGGAGATGCAAAAGCTCTTGCAGAAAAAGAACTAAATAATTTGGAAGCACGACATGTAAGAACTCAAGAAATTAATAATTTACAAACTTCTAAAACAACTGAAAAAATATTTCAGCCTTTGGGATTAATAACAGAAGAGCAAAAACAGAAATTTGTAAACAATGTTATCAGTACTATACCAGAATATAAAAATTTATCAGATGAAGAACAACGAATAGTTAAAAAATCTATAGAACATTTAACTAATGTGGCGAGTCCAGATCTTCTTATAAAGAATCCTAGTTTTATCAGAGAAATATCGGATGAATATAATAAGACAATTGATAAATATAAAACCCCACCTTTTTGGACAAGAATTATTGAAAATATTTCATTAAAAATTTTTAAAATAAGTAAAAAGATCGATAGGTTAGTTAGTAATTGTAATAAAGCAAATATTACAATATATAATCAAAATCCTGAAGAATTAAAAAAACCATTACCTATTATTATTCAAGAAGTTCAAAATCCTGAAATACTTCAAGAATTAGAAGCTCTTCCTATAATTAATCCAGATCATGCTGTTGTAGAAATTCCGCAAGTAGATCAGCCAGTAGCAATGCGCAAAATTCCACCGCCAAAACCTCTAAGAAGCAATAGTTTAATAGATCCAAAAATTAAGGAGACTTTGCAGAATAATGTCACAATGTCACCAAATGATGCTAAAGTTGGTCCACCATCTACAGGAACTGTAGCTCAACTACAAACACCTCATATGCCTGGATAATTCTAAAATATGGAGTTCATCTTAATTATTTAAAATTATTTAAATTATTATGGCTTCAATTTATCATATTCTTGATCTTGTTCCAGCTTTATATAAAGAAGACATGTTGTTGGAATATGAGGAACTTGTTCAATTGATAATAAAATCAGGAAGAATAAGAATCGATACAGGAGATAGTTGTAATTTTGTACGATTTTCTGATCCATCTCTAAATATCAGTTTTATGGCAAGTATTGAAGAAATTACAGATGATCATTTGATTAAAAAAACTAAAGATAGAATTAAAAAAATTTTAAAGACTCAGCTAACTGAAGCTCAAATAGAGAAAATATTTTTCTATTTAAAAAATGAATCTAAAAAACTCTCTCCAATATCTCTAGAATTGAAAGAGATGCTCACAAGACTTCTAGTACAGTCAACACATCCAATAGTATTAAGATGGCTTTTATATGATGATGTAGAGATATTTATAAGCTATTCATATAATATTGGTGACATGATGGATATTGTTAATTGGCAAAAATCTGGTTCAAATAGTGGTATGCAGAGTACAGATGGTAAAAATACCTCTGTTTTTGTATCATGTGGAGGAGATCCTTTTGCTGAGAATTCTATAAAAACTCCGACATATGGTAATGGTTGGCCTGCTGTTGCAAGGTTACAAATTATAGCAGCACAAGAACTTGGACATTTCTCAGACATAAAAAGAGATGATCATGGAAAACAAATTGATCGTCATTCAGCGAATTTCAGTGCAACAAAAGCAAAAGATCATGTTAAAATTGCAAGACAAAATGATATTAATATTTGTAATTTATTACATAAAAAACTAATAAAATTTGGAATTGAGAAGCTTATTAATTATGAAAAACAAATAAAATTTTATAAGCAAAATAATATTGATTCTCTTAAAGTTTTATTTATTAAATGTAAATATTATTATTATAGATCCATATTTTATTACAAACTAGTTAAGGAATTTTTATTTATTAAAAAATTCAAGAATGATGAGTATATTGGATTAATGTTACAAGCTATGATTGAGGATATGAAATTTAATTTGACTCCTGTTGCTGATGTATATAAAGATAATAATCCGGATATAGAGGAGGCTATAGCTTGTGTAGAAGCCTTAGCAAGGGTTCCTCAACAAGTTAAGAAATGGGGGTATTTGACAACTAAGACTATTATGAGGAATTTGTATCAAATATATTATGATGAGGTTATAATATCACTTATAGAGAAATATGAAATGGTAATGGGAAAAAAATATAAACCTATTTTAAAAAAAAGTACAAATATAGTTGCATTTTTTAAAAAATGGTTTATTTTTAGAAAAAAATTGACATTAACTCCAACCAGATATATTTAAGGAGCAAAATTATGAAACATAATATTCATAGAAATAGAAAACTCATTTCTTTTTTACCACATGAGGAAAATATGATTGAAAATCATATGAAAGATGGATGGGTTATAGTACAACTTATTCCACCTAAATCTCTTGATTCTTGTTATATAGGTATCATGGAAAAAACAGAAAAAATGAATAATAATTCTGAAGAAATGACTATATTCATACCAGGTCGTTTTAATGTGTCTATATCTTAAAATTGTGAAGAGCTTTATGAGCAGGTAATACAAAATTTTTTATAAAATGATCTGATCCTAAATTTTTTAATAAATAATGAGAATGTTTAAAAATTTCATTTTTTTCTTGAAATTTATTTATAAATTTTTTTAAAAATAATGAGTCAAAATTTTCATTTGTAACAACTATAGCAGAAAGGGCGAAAGTTTTTTCATCATTACTAACATCATAATATAATCCTCTTTGTAATGATGTTGCGTGATAGGCATTGTTTGATTCAACTAATTTATTAATTTTTCTTGTTTCGATAGGTACAAAAGACACATCACAACGATCAATTATTAAGTTAACAAAAGGATTAGGATGCCCTGTGACTATCATTAAGGCGTCTACTTCCTTATTACATAATTTCTCTGCATATTGTTCATAAGGAAGATCTATATCTATAGGTTCATGTCTTAATTTATAAAATTTCATAAGAGCGTCATATGTCACATTGCTAACTGAGTCAGCTGGTCCATTGGAGATTTTTTTGCCACCTATATCACTGAAAATTTTAATATCAGAATCACGACGTACTATTACTGTAAAAATTTCATCATATAGATTTAGCACTTGTCTTAATGTAGGTATTTTTTCTTTATCTGCATAATAACCATTACCTTCAAATGCTTCTCTTGCCATATTTGATTGAACTAATGCGAAATCAAGTTCTCCAGACCTTAACATTTCTAAATTTTCATATGAGCCAGTTGTAACTATAACTTCACATTTACAATTTTTATCAACTAGTTTTATAGTATTGCATAAATCAAGCGCGACAAAATAATATCCTTGCAATATGTTTCCAGCACCTATTTTAATAGATTTTGAATATTTTGCAGCAAATACGGAAGAAGAGAATAATAATAAAATAATTTGTAAAAAATACTTTAAATAGTTCATATTATATATTGAAAAATTATGTTAATTCTGTAATGATTGCATATAAATAAAGAAAATGCAAATTATTTATGAATATTAGAAAATATTATGAAGAAAAAAAAATTAATCCTTGCTATTTCTGGTGCATCGGGATCTATATATGCAATAAGAATGTTAGAAATTTTAAAAAAATATAATGAAGAAAATGATAATCAAATAGAAATTCATTTGATTATTTCAAAAAATGCAGCATTAACAATTAATATTGAAACAGACTATAAGATTGAACAATTAAGATCTTTGGCAGATTATAATTATAATGTCAATGATATGTGCGCATCGATCGCTAGCGGTTCATTTAAAACAGATTCTATGTTTATTGTGCCATGTAGCATGAAAACATTAGGCTCTATAGCGCATAGTATCGAAGATAATCTAATTATTCGCGCTGCTGGTGTTATGTTAAAAGAAAATAGAAAATTAATCTTAATGATTAGAGAAACGCCTATGCATATTGGCTATTTAGAAAATGCATTAAAATTAGCAAAACTCGGTGCTATAATTTCTCCATCAATGCCAGCTTTTTATAATAGGCCAACTAGTATCATGGAGATAGTTGATCATTCTGTATCAAGGATGCTTGATATCATAGATATTGATGTCGCTATGATAAAACGTTGGAAATGATATTTAAAACTTTAATATTAATAAAATTTAATTTATTAGATATTTAATCTACTTAGGTTTTATAAAATATATAGTTTAAACATATACAAAATAATTATTTTCTACTGATTTTATATTGTTACTTTAATTATATTAAAGATAGAATATTATATATAAATCTTTAATATTAAAAGTTATAAAACTAATATGTCCTTCTTTATAGCATTTTTTACAACGATAGTGCGTTATTATGATTATGCTCTATTTGGTTTTGCTGCAAGTATATTATCAAAAAATTTTCTGCCACATGCGAATAATAATGATTATAAACAAATTTTAAGTTTTTTTGCAATATTTAGTCTTGCTGTTATAACAAAACCTATTGGAGCATATATATTTGGAACAATTGCTGATAAAAAAGGTGTAATATCCTCAATAAAAATTTCTTCAATTATTGGTACAATTTCAACTATTGCAATAGGTTTAATGCCAAATTTTGAATATATTGGTGGCTGTAGCGTTATATTGCTTTTTGTTTTTCGTACATTATTTTTAATTAGTATGGGAGCGGAAACAGATACAATTCGTATATATATTACGAGAAAGATAAGTGATAAATATAAAAATTTAGGCAATGGTCTTATATCATTTTGTAATCAAATTGGCGTTTTTATAGCTGCTATATTTCTTTATTATATATCAACTAAAATGAAAGAGACTAATATTACATATTTATGGCGTATTAATTTTATCATAGGTGGAATTGCTGGTATTTGTTTAATAATTTTAAGACATTATTTTAGTGAAATAAAACCATATTTTAAAAAAAATAATAAAAATATTTTAATTTTAATAAATCAAAATAGAGAAAAATTTATTCCAGCAATGATAATATCAGGATGTAGCGGAGGAATATATAATTTTTTTCTAATATTTTTACTGAATTTCAGTGCAAAAATAATAAATATTACAGAATTAGTAATAGCATATAAAACAAATATATTTCTTATAGCTATATGTGGAATATTTTGTCCAATTTCTGGTTTTATAGCTGATAAAGTTATATATAACAATTTTTATAAGAAAAGTCAGATATTCTCAGCGATTACTTTAAGTATAATAATCAATATAGTTTTTTTATATTTAATTAGTATTTTAATATTAGATTATAAAATTTTAACAATTTATATATTTTTTATGATCTTATTATTACCATTTTATTTAATACCATTACAAATAATTATACAATCTTTGTTTGATATAGAAATAAAGGCGCGTATGTGTTCTATATCTCATGCTGCAGGTAGTATGTTATTTTCTGCTACAGTACCGTTTTTTTCGATGTGTATGTGGCAATATTATGATTTGAAAGCAGTGATAATAGTACCTATTATTTTATTAACATTAATATTATGCTCTGCATCATATCTTAATATTAGAAAGTATTTTTAATGGATAAATATATCAATTTCACTCCACCCCATATTATCTAAACAAGTTCTTGTTGGTAAAAACTCAAATATTTTTTTAGCAAGTTCAAGTCTATTTTCTTTAATTAACATTTTTGTCAAAATAGCCATTAATTGATGAAGATATAAAACATCTTTTGCTGCATAATCTTTTTGTTCTTCAGAAATTATATCAGATCCCCAATAGGAAGATTGCTGTTGTTTAGATATTTGTATTTGTAATAATTCCTTACATATTTCTTTTAAACCATGATTATCTGTATATGTACGAACTAATTTTGAAGCTATTTTAGTACAAAATATATTCTCAATTTCTACTTCTAGATATTTTTGAATAGCAGCTATATCAAATCTTGCAAAATGAAATATTTTACATCTTGATTCATCAAGTAATAATTTTTTTAAATTAGGTGCATTATAATTATGATCTAAAAATTGTACCAAATAAGCGTCATCATTACCGTTGCTAAATTGTAACAAACACAATCTGTCTCTATGTAAATTTAGTCCCATAGTTTCAGTGTCAATAGCAAGATCCCCCTCTATTTGAAAATTATCTGGTATGTCATTCTGAAAAAAATATATCATTTTAATTAATAAATTTATGTTATTAAAATATTATTTTATTATAATGGTTGATCCATCTAATATCGCCTTCGAAAAATTGTCTTAAATCCTTTATGTTATATTTTAGCATAGCAAAACGCTCTAATCCTAGACCAAATGCGAAACCTTTATAGATCTCACTATCTATATTAACATTTTTAAGAACATTTGGGTGAATCATTCCACATCCCATAACTTCAAGCCATTTATCAGTCTTATTCATTCTTATATCAACTTCTGCCGATGGTTCTGTAAATGGAAAAAAACTTGGTCTAAATCTTATTTCAATATCTGGTTTTTCAAAAAATTTTTTTATAAATTCTATGACAATATATTTTAAATGGCCCATATGAATATTCTTATCAACCATAAGCCCTTCTATCTGATGAAACATTGGAGTATGAGTCATATCAGAATCTGATCTATATGTGCGTCCTGGCGCTATAAAACAAAATGGTGGTTGACCTTGCGACATAGTTCGAATTTGAGTATTTGAAGTATGAGTACGAAGTAAGAGATTTTTTTCATCTTTTTTTGCATGTAAATAAAAAGTATCATGCATTTGTCTTGCTGGATGGTTTTCATCTATATTAAGCGACGTAAAATTATGCCAATCATCTTCTATGGATGGACCTGTTTTCATCTCAAAACCAAGTTTTGCAAATATCGTAACTAATTCTGATAAACATTCAGTAATTGGATGAATAGATCCATTTTTATAATGTCTAACAGGTAGTGTAAGATCAATTTTTTCAGACTGAATCTTTCTTTGTAATTCGGCTTCTTCTATAAGAACTTGTTTATCGTTCAATAAAGACTCAATTTTTAATTTTGATTCATTTAACTCCATACCAAATTTACGTTTTTCTTCAGCTGAAAGTTTTCCAAGTTTTTGAACTTCTTGTTGAAAAATACTTTGTTTACCAAGCATTTGAGATTTTAATTTATGCAAGTCATGCAAATTTTGCACTTCACATACTTGCATTGATAAATTTTCTAACAATTGTTTTAGCATAATAATTTATTCACTAATTATTGATTGTAAAATCTTATCTTTAAAGAAAATAATATCTAAATGATTTACGGAATTAGTTAAATCAAGATCTGGTATATCCTTATTCGGTATTTGCATCACATTACTAATTATAGCAAAATATAATCCTTTTGTTGGAATATAACCTGATTCAGATCTTACGCCATAAGCATTACCAGCATGTTCCAACATATAATGTTTTGTATTTAAAATAGTTGTGAATATACCATAACCAGTATAAGATTCTTTAAAAATAGAAAATATATTTTTATCAACTTTATAATATTTTTTAATCATCATATTATATGATTTTTCCGATAATAATTTTTTATGATGTAAAGCTTTATGAAACTTTATTAAATCTTCTCTATTTGAAATTATACTACCATCACCAAAAGGAACAACTATAAAATCACTTTTAAGAGCTATGAATTTAGGTTTTTCACCTGTAGGCACTACAAAATATCTAACTGGATAATTATAATTTCCAGAATTTTTTTCAATAATATTTTCAGTATCACGAATTGTAGATACATGTGTATTATTCATATTTAATGGTGTAAATATATATTCTTTTAAAAACTCACTAAGTGGTTTTTTTCCTATATGTTCTACTACAAGACCAAGTAAGACATAATTACTATTAGTATATTTATAATAATGATTTTTATCATTATTAGTTTGTAATTTAGTCGAATAAGGAGCTATCTTGCCTTGAAGAGGATTATTGGATAAAAATTCAATAAAAGCCTTTTTATTATTATGAATATGTTTCTCATCAAGAGTAAATTGTACTTTTGCTAAATATTCAGGTAGTCCGCTTGTATGTGTAAGTAAATTATGTAATGTGATTTTATCAGACCATATTGGTTTTGTATCTGGCCATAATGAGGGGTCTATTAATTTGTCTAATGTATCTGTTATTTTCAACAACCCCATATCTTGTAACTTTAAAATAGCTACGGCAACCATAGGTTTAGTACCAGATGCGATAGGCATATTTTGATTACCAATAAGTTGATCACCTTTCAAATTATATAATCCTTTAACACCGTTAAATAATATTTGATTATCATCTGCAAACATAAAAGTTGCATTTAAAAAATTATTACTTATATATTCATTTGAAACTTCTTTTATTCTATCTGACAATGAACTTGCATTAACAACATTGATATTCAATATCAATAATAATGTTAGCATATAATTTTTGAATATTTTCATAGTTTTAATTATTTTTTAATTTAGAAGTTAATAAGTTAATATGTAGCTCTTTAAGTGATTTAGATTCTACAGAATTTGGTGCATTCATCAACAGATCCTCTGCTTGTTGATTTAATGGAAATGCTATAATTTCACGAATATTTAGAGACTCAGTTATTAGCATAACTATTCTATCTATTCCAGGAGCAACGCCACCATGAGGTGGAGCACCAAATTTAAATGCTTGAATCATGCCTCCGAATTTACTATCTACATCATCTTTACTATATCCAGCTATTTCAAATGCTTTATACATAATTTCAGGTTTATGATTACGAATAGCTCCGCTAGAGAGTTCTATACCATTACATACAATATCATATTGATATGCTTTTATATTTAACAAATCTTGAATTGTTTTACTTGATTCTAGAATTTCAATACCACCTTGTGGCATTGAAAATGGATTATGACTAAAATCTATTTTATTTGTTTCTTCATTTAACTCATAAAATGGGAAGTCAGTAACCCAACAAAACTCAAAAGAATCATGTTTAATTAAATTTAATTCTTCAGCTAATTTTGTTCTTATTTTTCCAGCTAATTTTGCAGCTATATTTGGTTTATCACTAACAAAAAATACAGTATCGCCGTCTGTTACACCAGAGTTAGATTTAATTTGTTGCAATTGATCTTCATTTAAAAATTTAACAATAGGACCTTTAGCTGATCCATCTATCAGGAATTGTATATAACCAAGACCTTTAGCCCCTTCTGTTGCTGCAAATTCTGCCATTTTATCAAAAAAACTTCTAGGTTGACTGAGAGTCTTTGGTGCTGGCACCGCTCTTATTACGCCATTATTTTTAATATTTTCTTTAAATATAGTAAAATTTGATTCAGCAAATATATTCGTGACGTCTGATATAATAATTGGATTACGTAAATCTGGTTTATCACTGCCATATTTCATCATAGCATCCTCATAAGTGATGCGTACAAATGGATAATTAGCTATTGTCTTAGATGAAAATTGTTTAAAGACACCATATATTACAGGTTCAATTGCATTAAATACATCTTCCTGTTCAACAAATGACATTTCCATATCAAGTTGATAAAATTCTCCAGGTGATCTATCTGCTCGTGCATCCTCATCTCTAAAACATGGTGCAATTTGAAAATAACGATCGAAACCTGAAATCATTAATAATTGTTTAAATTGTTGTGGAGCCTGAGGTAATGCGTAAAATTTACCAGGATGTAGTCTACTTGGCACTAAAAAGTCTCTAGCTCCTTCTGGAGAACTAGCTGTCAATATTGGTGTTTGAAATTCTATAAAACCTTGTTCAGTCATTAAATGTCTTATGTGAGATATTATTTTTGACCTTAGCAAAATATTTTGATGTAGTTTTTCTCTCCTTAGATCAAGGAAACGATATTTAAGTCTAGTTTCTTCAGGTGCTTCTTGATCAGAATTTACACTAAATGGTAAAGTTTCTGCTTCAGATTCAATATGAAAATTTTTAGCTAAAATTTCAACCTGTCCAGTAGTTAAATTATCATTGATAGTAGAAGGACTGCGAGCTAACACGGTTCCTGTTACTGTAATTACAGATTCATAACGTAAATGACTTGCTTTTTCCATGAGCGCTTTATTCTCATCTCCAAAGACTATTTGAGTAATTCCATAATTATCACGCAGATCAATGAAAACAAGATTGCCATGATCACGTCTTCTATGCACCCAGCCAGATAGTTTCACTTCTTTTAAAGCGTGATTAATATTTAGTTCATTACAATTATGCGTTCTATATTTATTCATATAATATAATTAAATTAATATAATAATAACTATATCAACAATATAGCAACTTAATATTATAGTAAATAATAGAATAAGTAAAATTTGTAAATAACATATTTATATTGCATGTCCATTCGAACTAATTAACAAATTCATGCAAAATGAAAAATATTACTCCCATTTTTAGTGAATTATTGTTATAATTTTCTCCAATTGCGAACTAGATTAATATATTTAGTTCGTAACAAGAATTTTATATTTACCATGAAATTAAGCCATTAATATGTTTGGAGATAATCCTAAAAGAAATATAATTACAAAAAAGTCTGATATTTTTTATGTTAAAAATATTTTTAAAACTATACAAGGAGAAGGAATATTTGCAGGTACTGCATCAATATTTTTAAGACTTGGAGGTTGTAATTTATCATGTAATTTTTGCGATACAGAATTTGAAGATTTTTCTGAAATGCTACTTAATAATATTTTAACAGAAATAGATAGATTAAGTTGTAATGATTCTGGAGAAAAAATTATAAAATTGGTTGTGATTACTGGTGGTGAGCCAATGCGACAACCTATTGATCCATTATGTGAGAAACTATTAAATTTAGGATATAATGTACAAATTGAAACTAATGGTACAATTTATAGAGAGATACAAAAAGAAATATATATTCTTTGTTCACCTAAAGTAAATATTAAATATAAAAAATATTTTCAACTTGATAAAAGAATGTTAGAAAGAATAGATTGTTTAAAATTTTTAATATCTAGACATGAACTAGGATATGATAAGATACCTGATCTTGGAATAACTAGAGATATACCAATATTTATTCAGCCTATGGATGAATATAATCCCGTTCGTAATAAAGAAAATATAAATTTTGCAGTAGAATTATGTTTAAAATATGGTTATCGTTTGTCTTTACAATTACATAAAATACTTAATATTGAGTAAGATTTATAGAAATTTTTAAATAATAAATTAATGGTACAAATTATTTTTAAATGTTTTATAATTATAGGCATAATAAATTTAAAATTTTATAAATAATGACCATAAAAACAAGATTTGCACCATCTCCAACTGGAATGCTGCATGTAGGCAATGCAAGAACTGCTATAATTAACTATCTATATGCAAGGAAATATTCTGGTATTTTTATTTTACGATTAGATGATACTGACTCTGAGCGTAGTCTTGACAAATATAAAGAATCAATAAAAAATGATTTAAAATTTTTGGGACTAGAATGGGATTTAGAATTTAAACAATCAGATAGATATGAAAGATATAATGAAATTAAAAAGATTTTATTATCAAAAAATAGATTATATCCATGTTTTGAAACATCAGAAGAATTAGAAATTAAAAGAAAATTGCAATTATCATCTGGAAAGCCACCAATATATGATAGGAGCGCTTTATTACTCACAGACGAACAAATTAATAATTTAATTAAATCAGGTAAAAAACCACATTATAGATTTTTTATAGATAATAGGCCTATTATTTGGAATGATTTAATAAAAAATGACCTACATTATGATGGCTCTAATTTAAGTGATCCTATTGTTATAAGAGAAGATGGTAGCATGACTTATATGTTATGTTCTGTAATAGATGATATAGATTATGATATTACTCATATTATCAGGGGTGAAGATCATGTCAGCAATACTGCTATTCAAATGCAAATGTTTGAAGCTTTAAATAGTACATGCCCAACTTTTGGTCATTTAAGTTTAGTTACAAGTAAGGATGAAAAAATTTCAAAAAGAAATGGAGGATTTGAAATAGCAACACTTCGTGACAATTTATCTTTAGAACCAATGTCTATTAATAGTTTTTTTAGTTTCATTGGATCATCTAAAATAATTTATCCTTATAAAAATTTAAAAGATTTAATATTGGAATTTAATATTAAATATTTCTCCAAAAGTCCAACAATTTACATGCAAGAAGATTTAGAAAGATTAAATCATAAATTATTATTAAAACTTGAATTTTCAGATATAAAAGAAAAATTAAAATTATTGAATTTAGAAGATAAGATTAATGAACAATTTTGGTTAATAGTTAGGCCAAATTTAAAAAATCTAAAAGAATTAGAAGATTGGTGGAATATTTGTCATCATCATAAGAAAGTCGAAAATCTGGATAAAGATTTATTATCAATAGCAGCTGATTTATTGCCTCATGAAATAGATATAAATAGTTGGCATAATTGGACTAAAAATATTTCTAATCAAACAGGAATAGTTGGTAAACAATTGTTTCAAACTTTAAGACTTGCTATCACATCTCGCGCTTCTGGTCCTGAAATGAGTAATATTCTTTTATTAATTGGCAGAGAAGAAATAATAAAAAGATTGAATATAATTTCAACCTGATTAGGTTGAAATTGTTGTTTGACATGATAGTTTTTTATCAATATAATCATTTTTTATAGTGAATACTGATCAAATTAAATAAAATTCAGAAACTTGGAATAGAAAATCTCCATTTTCGATTTTGCTATTAATCTAGATTTATACGCTAAATTATTATTAAATAACTTAATCTTTAAGAAGATAAAGTTAATTTTTATAAAATTATATAACTATAATTGTGAATATATTGATTATTAATATTATTATGTTAATTAGGAAAGATAGCTTTAGAATATTGCATATTCTAATGTTAATAATGTCTATATTTATTTTAGTAACTACTTATATTGCTGAATATATAATGGATATACAACCATGTAATTTATGTATTTATCAACGTTTCACTTATTTATATATTATTAAAATTTCTAT
Source organism: Rickettsia conorii (assembly GCA_020726135.1). Lineage (GTDB taxonomy): Bacteria > Pseudomonadota > Alphaproteobacteria > Rickettsiales > Rickettsiaceae > DYTE01. The sequence continues at coordinate 4,714 of DYTE01000016.1, read as the reverse complement.
CAGTTCTTTATTCAAAAAAAAATTTACACACTATAATTTCCTAGTCTTAATAATATGTTGTGTAGTATCTTGTTTATTATCCGGATATAATATATTAGTCGAACGTAATATAATTTTCTCAACTCTATGCTCAAATATTAAAAATATTCCAAATAATATGTCTATAGATGAAATACAACAAATGTTATATTCAGAAACATTTGTTGCATGTAATGAAATTGCCGTAAAAATAGTTGGATTATCTATGGCTGAATGGAATTTTTTTTTAAATTTCATGTTGATATTTTTCTTATTGATCATTTATTTCTATAATAAATTTGAAAAAATATATTTAGAGATAAGTAATGATTCTACAAATAATCAATCTTAATTATAAATGATTAAATATAGAAAGGAATTTGACAAGCATTTATGTAATTGATTGGCAACTCAAATTATTTAAGATATAATTCCATTTTTAAATCATAAAAATTAAAATGAAAAAAGCAAAATTAGTTTTTGTTAGTGGTATTGCAAGTGCATTTGAATGGTATGATTATGCATTATTTGGTCACTTTGCTTCTATCATAGGTGCAAAATTTTTTCCAAATTATAATAATGCATCTGAATCTTTAATACTTGCTTTTGCAGCATTTGCTATAGGTTATTTAATGCGCCCAATTGGTGGTTTAATATTTGGTATTATAGGAGATAAATATGGTAGAAAAATAGCACTTAGCTCTTCTGTCATATGTATGGCATTACCTACAACATTTATAGGAATTTTACCTACTTATGAGACTATAGGTATAATATCTACATTATTATTAATAATAGCTCGTATGATTCAAGGTCTCTCAATGGGTGGAGCACTTACTGGATCAATATCATTTGCTATAGAACATACTGATAAAAAACATAGAGGCTTTGCTGGTAGTATTTCTATGTCAGGAATATGTATAGGTATTCTATTCGGGTCATTTGCAAGTCAAATGATGAGATATTTTTTAAATGAAGAAGAATTTTTATCATATGGTTGGCGTATACCATTTCTTTTTGGAATATTTATTTTATTTGCTGGACTATATATAAAAAATAATACTCAAGAAACAGATGCTTTTATTAATATACAAAAAACAAATCAAAAAATTAAATCACCAATTAAAACTCTATTTAAAAATCATTATTTTGATATGATTATTTCTATATTAATAAATGGTACAGGATCTGTTATATTTTATATTGAGGCTATTTATCTAATGTCTTTTTTACGAGTAAATAAGAATTTAAGTGAAGATTTTGTAATTAATTTAGCGAATTTTTGTTATATAATCATGGCATTAACAACTTTATTGGCTGGTTATTTATCAGATAAAATAGGGAGAAAGAGAATTCTTATTATTAATTTAATAGCAATAATAATTATTACTCCATTTTTAATATTTTTTATAAATTTTGGTGATATAATAACTATTATTATTTCGCAAATCATACTTGCTATTCTAGCCTCATTTTATATAGGACCAGAAGCTACTTTGCAGGCTGAATTTTATCCAACTCAAGTGAGAAATAGCGCATTATCAATTTCATATAATACAGCTACAAGTATTTTTGGCGGCACTACTCCTTTGATCATGGAATTTCTATTTCAAAAAACTGGTACTATAACTACATCAATATATTATATTTTAGCTTGCGCATTTTTAAGTTTAGGAGCTTTATATTTTTATAAAGATAGATCATAAATTATTATTATCAAGATTTAATCTTATATTGGAAATTTTAAAATAATATACAGCAAGTTTTGTAAGAAAAGATCCAGTTATTACTGATATAACAGAATATTGTATAACATTATAGCTTGGATTATAAGCATAAATATTTAGTAATATTACCAAAATACTAGACCAAAAAATTGAAATTTCTGCATGTATATGACCTGAAATAATACTAAATTGATCAGTATGTCGACATAATATTTCTCGTAATAGCGATCCAGAATTAACAATAAAAAAAGCAATAGTTGGCCCCCAAAACCACAATGGTTCAAATTTATGTACTATTGCGGCTATTACACCTATTGCAGTAAATATAGCTTGACCTAATGCATCACATATTACTATAAAATTTTGCCAAATATTAATAATAAATATATCTTGATATAATTGTTTATGATAATAATCAAGAACTTTAATAGTAAAAAATCCTATTAACACAATAATAAAAGAAGAATATATATAAGTTGGAGTAATCACAAATTCTTTTGTTATAGAATTAACACTGGCAATTGTATCAAGAATAATAACAGCAGGAAAAGCTGGTATAACACTTAATATAAATGTACCAAATAAAGTGGCTTTTTCTTTTGCTGCTGATGCCATACCAGAAATTATAAAAGCAAAACCACCTATTATACCAATCACATAATACCAATGGCTATTTAAGACTTTAGGTAAAAGTACATGATAAATATATATTTGTAACATTTTTTTATATTCATCGCTACCAATAAATCTTTCGATGGCTTTATTAAAACAATTAATGACTTCAGGAGATACTGTTTTCTTACTAAACAATATATGAACTGGCATTGAAATTCCAAGTGGTATTTCTTCAATTATTTTACTTATATTATTATTTAATGTATTAGCCAATCCAAGAACTCTATCTGAAATAAATCCATCAATCTCTCCACGCAATAATGCTGATAATACATCAGCATTATTATTATATTGTATAATTATATCTTTATTTACCTCGTTATATAAAAAATTCATCATATTATCGTCACCATATACATAGCCACTTATTATACCAAGGCGAAAATTTTGTAAACGTATTTGAGTAAAAAATTCTTTAATATTTTGAAATTTTAATTTTTTAAATGAGTTATATGGAGCAAATAATGAAATTTGTTCATAACGATAAGCTATTGAGAAAATTGCATATTTTGCTCGTTCTTCTGTATATGTTGCTGCAAAAGTCATGTCACTTTTACCAAATTTTATTTCTTCTAAAGTTTTATTCCAGTCTAATTCTGTATAATTTACTGTAATATTAGTTTTTCTTGATAGTTCATTAATTAGCTCAACATCAAGACAAGTGACAATATTCTGACCTATAGAATTAATACGTTTACACGCATATGGTTCAGCATTTTCCCATAAAACAGACAATGTTGACTTATCAGCTATATTAGCACATTGATTTATATCAATTACCTTACTCACATTATTTAAGTTAGATATATTAGTGGCAAATACAGAATTGCACAGCAATTGTATAAATAAATTTATTAGAAAAAATATTTTATAAATTCTCATTATTATCTTCATTAAAATATTGCACAATAATATCTCCATCAAAAAATTTAATATTTAATTTATCATCTTTTTTTAGAGTATTTTTTGAATATATATATTCACAATTATTTCTAGTAATTATAGTAAAACCACGTTTTAAAACATTTTTATAATCAAGTATTTGTAACATTGATTCTTTTATATTAATCATAGATTCAAATTTTGTAATAATATTATAGATAGATTTTCCTATATAATTAATTTGATGTTTTAATTCTCTTTTTTTAGAATTTATTATTCTAGTTAAATTTAATATATTTAACTTTATAGATTCCAATCTAATATTTTTTATAATCAATAGATTTGGTAATCCATTTATCAATCTAAATCCTAGATCATCTAATATTTGTTGTCTAGTATTAATATAATTTTCTACATATTTATATATATTATCATATTGTTCAATTTTTTGCGTGTTATATTTAATAGTATGCTTGATATTAGTTTTAAGCAAATTAAATTTAGATTCTATATGTTCATTTAATATTGAATTTACTGGAGTAGCAAATTCAGCGGCAGCAGTTGGAGTTGGCGCTCTTTTATCAGCTATTAAATCTATTAATGTGTAATCTACTTCATGGCCTACAGCAGAAATTACTGGTATGATTGAATTAAAAACACTATAAATAACTATTTCTTCATTGAAACACATGAGGTCTTCTTGTGAGCCTCCTCCTCTTGCAACTATTATAACATCAGGTTTACGCAAGGTTAAATTATTAAATCCATCAATTGCATTGGTAATCTCAATAGCAGCATTAGTACCTTGAACAGATACAGGCCATATTATAATTTCAAGTGGTGATCTCTCTGATATTCTATGAATTATATCTTTAATCACAGCACCTGTAATAGAAGTTACAATTCCTATACTAGTAGGTAATAATGGTAAGTTTTTTTTAGGTTTTGCAAATATGCCCATCTCTTCTAGTTTTAATTTGCGAGCAGCTAATATTTGCATAATTAATCCAAATCCAATTGGACTAATTATATTTACAGTTAATTGATATCTAGAATTACCACCATAAGACGTTAATTTACCAGATACTATAATCTCCATCCCGTCTTCTAGTTGAAAGCTAAGTTTTGACATCACAGGACGCCAACAAGTACAACATAAAATATTAATATTATCTTTTAAGTTAAAGTAGCAATGACCAGATGATGCTATTTTAAGACCTGATATTTCTCCTTTAATTTTTATATTTCCAATATTTGATTCTATTAAATTTTTAACTTTTAAAGATATTTCTGTAACTGTTAAGACATCTGTAAGCATCTTGAATATTATATTTCATTATAAAATTATATATATTATCAGGGCCGTTCTAACTAAGAAAATAAAAATGCTGAAAACTATTGATTCTAAACGA
>DYTE01000015.1 GCA_020726135.1 Rickettsia conorii | reverse complement strand
ATATGATTAAAAATATGCTTATAAATAAAATATCTATTGAAGTGATTTCTAAAGTGAGTGGTTTTTCTAAAGAAAAAATTATGAAGATAAATTTAAACCTAAATATATAATTTTAAAAATTATGACTATATTGCTTATAGTTTTCGTTGTAATTATGCTTATAATATCTGCATTTCTTGCTGCTACAGAAACTGCTATTACTGCAACTTCCCCTGGAAAATTGCACCAGATGAAAGCTAAAGGTAATAAACGCGCAGCAATTGTTTTAAAAGTTATAAAAAGCAAAGAAGAAGTTATAGGAACTTTATTATTAGGTAATAGCCTTATTAATACTGTTTGTACAACAATTGCAACTTCATTATTTATTAACATGCTTGGTGATATTGGTACTTTAGTAGCATCTGCTGTTATGGCCTTTGTAATTATTGTATTTTGTGAAGTTGTACCAAAGGCCATTGCTGTAGCTAAAGCTGAAGATATAGCTCTTTCCGCCTCTCCAACAATAATATTCTTGTTAACAATATTAAAACCTGTAAATGTCTTCTTAAGTTTTGTTGTAAAAATTCTATGTTGGATTTTTCGTATAAATTTAAAGCAAGAATTTTCAGCCGCAGAAGAAGTTAGAGGGGTTATAGAACATTATCATCAAGAAGGAAATGTGTTAAAAACAGATAGAGATATGTTAGGTGGAATACTTGATATTAGAAATATGAGAATATCAGAAGTGATGACTCATAGAAGCAAATTATTCTCTATAAATATAGCATTATCTCCTATTGAAATAGCAAAATTAGCATTTGCAACTCCTCATAGCAGAATTCCAATTTGGCAAAATAATAAAGACAATATTATAGGTATTTTACATGTTAAAGATTTGCCAAAAAACTTTTATAGTCAAGATAACAATAATAATATAGAAAATATTGATTTATACTCATTATTGAGTAAAGTATGGTTTGTTCCAGAAAATGCATTAGTAATATATCAACTTCAAGCTTTTAGAGAACGTAATAATCATTTAGCTTGTGTCGTAGATGAATACGGTGGATTACAAGGAATTGTAACTCTTGAAGATATTCTAGAAGTAATAGTTGGACCAATTAATGATGAACATGATGATAAAGTAAATTTGATAGTTAAAAAATCAGATAATGAATTTTTAATTCATGGAATAGCAAATATTCGTGATATTAATAGAGAACTTGGTTGGGATTTGCCAGATGAAGATGCAACAACAATAGCTGGTTTAATAATATATTATAAACAACGTATTCCAAGAGAAGGGGAAATGTTTTATATATTAGATATGCATATTACAATTAAAGAAAAGATTGGTAATAAAATTAACCAAGTTAAAATTATAAAACATAATTCAATTTAAAATTTTTACTATATTATTATTTATTTAAATTAATAAAAGGTGATATATTTTTTATTCATTTAATTATAGAACTAGTATAGTATGTGAAATAACATATAAGTTTTTGAGATTAAACATGAATGAAAATAAGACAATAAGGCTCCCTCTAATTACGTTAAAAGATAAAGTAATTTTTCCTTATACAACGACCCAATTATTTATTGGAAGAAAAGAATCAATTGCAGCATTAAATGCTTTAAATGATAATAATATCAAGTATGAAAATATCATTATTAATAATCTTGATAATATAAAGCCACAATTAAATCAAGAAATATTGTTAACAATGCAAAAATATCCTAAGGAAAATAATCCTAATATTAATGAATTATATTCTGTTGGAGTTATTGCTAAAATCACTAATATTATTAATTTATATGAAGATACTGCAAGAATCACTATAGATGCAGTAAATAGAGTAGCTATTCTTGATATTGAAAAAACTGATATGTTTACTGCAAATTTTAAAATAATTAAAGATCTTAAAATTTCCAATATATCTGAATTTAAGAAAATTTTAAATGATATAGTAAAATTATTTGTTGAATATGCTAAACATGATAATAATGTACCGCCTGAATTTGTTTCACAAATTATTAATACACCTACTATTATTGATGAAAATTCTAGTTCTATAACATATATGTTTATAAATTATTTGATAGCACCTTTGTTGGTAAAACAAACATTGTTAGAAGAAATTTCTCCATTTGAACGTATAAAATTAATATCACAATTACTCGTATCAGGTATTAGTCATTTTGATATAGAGAAATCATTGCAAGTTAAAATTAAAAAGCATGTTGAAAAAAATCAAAGAGAATATTTATTACTTGAACAGATGAAAGTAATACAAAAAGAGCTAGAAGATGATAAACCAGATATTACTGAACTTGAAAAACGTATGAAATCTATAAAATTATCTGATGAAGCTCGCATAAAAGCTGAACATGAGATTAAAAAATTACGTAATATTAATCAATTATCATCAGAATTTTCTGTTATTCGTAATTATCTTGAAGTCCTATTGGGATTACCTTGGGGAATTATGTCTAAATCTAATATTGAAATAAAATATTCTGAAAAAATATTAGATAGAGATCATTTTGGATTAGAAAAAATTAAAGAACGAATTATAGAATATCTAGCAATACTTCAAAGAGCTAAAAAAATCAAAGGACCTATATTATGTTTAATTGGCCCACCAGGTGTTGGTAAAACATCTCTTGTAAAATCTATAGCTGAATCTATTGGTAGAAAATATACAAAATTTTCACTTGGTGGCATTAGAGATGAATCAGAAATTAGAGGCCATAGAAAAACATATGTTGGAGCTATGCCAGGTAAAATTATCAACTTAATTAAAAAAACAGGTACATCTAATCCAGTCATATTGCTTGATGAAATAGATAAAATGGGTTCTGATAATAGAGGAGATCCTGCATCTGCATTACTTGAGGTTTTAGATCCTGAACAAAATACAAATTTTCTAGATAATTATTTAGAAGTAGAATATGATCTTTCAAATTGTATGTTCATTGCAACAGCAAATTCTCATAATATACCTTTAGCATTACTTGATCGCATGGAAATTATTAATGTTAGTGGCTATGTTGAATCTGAAAAAATACAAATAGCAAAAAATTATTTGATACCTAAACAATTTAAACAACATAATATAAAATCTGATGAAATTCTAATTCAAGATGAAGTTATATTAGAATTAATTAGATATTATACAAGAGAGTCGGGTGTTAGATCACTTGATCGTGAGATTAGTACTCTTACTCGTAAAGCATTGAAAAAGATTTTATACGATAAAAAAACTAAAAATATTGAAATAAATATTTCAAATATTGAAGAATATTTAGGAGTGCGTAAATATAATTTTGGACTTGCAAAAAATGAAGATAAGATAGGTAGCACTGTAGGCCTTGCTTATACAGAAGTTGGTGGTGATTTACTTACAATTGAAGCTTTATCATTTGAAGGAAAAGGTGAGGTTAAAACTACAGGAAAACTTGGTGATGTTATGAAAGAATCTGCTCAAGCTGCATATAGTTGTTTTAGAACAAGAGCTGCAAGTTTTGGTTTACATTATGAAGATTATAAAGATCTTGATATTCATATTCATTTTCCAGCAGGAGCTGTACCAAAAGATGGTCCGTCAGCCGGTGCTGCCATATTTACCACAATTGTTTCTCTTATGACTAAAATAGCTGTTAAAAAAACAGTAGCAATGACTGGTGAAATTACATTAAATGGTGAAATATTGCCAATTGGAGGCTTAAGAGAAAAATTGTTAGCTTCTATGAGAGGCGGTATATTAACCGTACTTATTCCAAATGATAATGTAAAAGATTTAAAGGAAATACCTGCCAATATTACAAATAACTTAGAAATAATAGCAGTCTCCAATATTGACGATGTGCTGAAAATAGCATTAGTTAAAAATCCTCTATTTAAATGTGAGACCAGCTGTTAATTTCTTTTTTTAATGGTTTTTAATATTTTTATTAAATAATTCTTTACTATTTTTATTTATTTTGTTATATTTCTGCCACATTTCATAAAATGAATGAAGGAGTTTATATGACAAACAATAAAGAAGATAGTAAAGAGTCTTCAGTACCAATTTGTGAGCAATTAATTAATGCTGCAAATGAGGTTGCTAGTGAATTAGACAGATTAAATAAAATAGAAGAAGAAAATGTAGAACTGAAGAAAAAACTTGCTAAATTTGAGAGAGATCAAAAAGATCAAGAAGAAGAAACCGCTAAATCACAAAAAGAAAATGCTGAACTGAAGAAACAACTTGCTGAATTTAAGAAAGCTCACAAGGCTCAAGAAGAAAAAACTGAGGCGTATAAAACAGAGTTAGCAGATCTTACTGTTGATCAATTAAGCAAAAAACAACAAGAAGTTAATGTATTAAAAGAACAATTCGTTGCACTAACAGATAAGTTAACTAAAGCTGAAGAAAATAATCAGTCACTAGCTCAAGCATTGCAATATAAAGATCATCAAATTAAATTATTAGCAGGACAGTTGGAAGGAGCTCAACAAACATCCGTACAATTAGGAATGCAAGTAAATGAACTAAAGAAGTCTCTGGAATCTCCAACTGAAGATACTAGTCAAATTATTCTAGATGAATCAAGAGAAACTAACAAAATTAATGAGCTCAATAAAAAGCTTATACAATTAAGAGCCAGAGTAAAAGAATTAATTAAGTATAAAGAATCATATCTAACTCAAAAGAAAGAATTAGAGTGTGGAAATAAAGAATTAAAAGAAAAATTAGAGCGTGAAAATAAAGAATTAAAAGAAAAATTAGAGCGTGAAAATAACGAATTAAAAGAAAAATTATTAGGATTAGAAAAAGAAAAATCTCAGTTAGAAACAAGATGTGATCAATTAAAAAAACAACAAAGCGATGATATAAAAAATAATCCAAAACATAAAGAGTTAGAAGTTTCATTAAATAAAACACAAGAAGTTTGTAATAGATTAAAAGAAGAATTGCAAAATAAAATAAATGAAATAACACAATTAAAATCCAGAACTCAGAAAGATAAACAATCTCTTGATGATAAAGAAAAGAAAATTAATAAATTAGAAAATCAATGTAAAAAATTACAGCAACAAATAGTACAAGCTGCTGATAAAAAGTCTATAATTGAAGTAAATCAATTAAAAGCAAAATACGAGTCATTAGCAACAAAACATCAGGATAAACTAAAATATGTGATTGAAACATTAGGTACTGCAGTACCTAAATTACTATCTACTCTTGAAGAATTAAATAAAGATTCAGAAATTATTAAAAAACATAATGAAATCTTCACTTCTCTGAATAATATGATAAAATCATTTAATAGTTTTTCCGATAAGTCAACATTAGAATATCATAAGTCGCTAGAAAATCTCTTTAATACAATAAAATCATTTGATGATTTATTATCTAAATGCTTAGAAACAACGGATAAGAAAATTTTTGTAACACATAAAAAATCTATAGATTCTTTGAATGATTCCCTAATTTCATTTGAACATTATTTTAATGAAAAAAGACTAGAAAAAACCAATGAAGAGATGGTTAAAAAATATCGTGAATCAATAAAAGATCTAAATGAAATCACAAATTTATTACCAGATTTAATGTGTGATACTAAAATATCAGATGATAAAAAATTATTAATTACTAAATATTCTGGTAAAATAATAATAGATCTTCATAATATTCTTGAATTTTTACAGAACTATAAATTACAAGAATTTCAGCAAGGAGTTACAGAGTATCAGACCGAAGAACCAAATATAAATGCATTAAATAGTTTAATACAAGAATATGAAGCTCACTATGGTGGCGCGAATTCACTACCACCCTCCCTAATATAAAACACATTCTTGTTGAGCTAAATGGAGTTTTTTACAAAGTATTTTAGCCTTGGATATAGGATAGTCCCCTGAAATAATAGTGAAAAAAATTTTATTTTGATATTTATTTTGTATTATTTTGATTGAGGATTGATCAAGGATTTTAAGGCTTCTTTGCTTTATTTGATTTAATTCATTAATAGCATCTTTTTCTGATTTATATGAAGCAAGCTGCAGCTTATATATAGATTTATTTAAGATGTCATTATTATCATCTGTAATATCTAATAAATCATTTGAATCTATAATCTTATCATTCATTAAATTTTGAAATGGATCATTATCAGAATTTTTAAATTCAAATATTTGAATTGGTTTTTCAGGGGCTGGTCTTATTGCAACTTTTTTTAATGTTGTTTGATTAGTATGATTGATAGTATCATAAATACTATTAGATGCATTTGTAATAATAAGACCACCTTTATTTTTTGCTTTTACCCGCCATTCACTAGAATCAGGATAAATTGTTTCAATTATACCAGAATTAATATGATTATAATAATATATAGATAAGAATATTAATATAATCATACAAGCAATAATTAGTATCAAAGATTTTTTAGTCATTATTTAATAGTTTTTTTAAATTTAATGAGCAGTCCATGCTACATCTATAGGTAATGCTGCGCCATTGATAGTCTCAGATTTTATTAATAATATTATTAAATCAATAATATCCTCAATTTTAACAAACTTATTATCAGAATGAGTATATTCAAATAATTGTTTTATAGCCTGTTCTTCTGTTAATTTATTTACAGTCATTTTATCATTTAATTGTTTATCAACAAGAGGAGTTCTCACATATCCAGGGCATATTGCATTTGAAGTAATATTATAACCAGCAGATTCTAGGGCAACAGTCTTAGTTAGACCTATAAGACCATGTTTAGATGCTACATATGCAGATTTTTTAGCAGATGCTACAAGTCCATGAGCTGAGGATATATTAATTATACGCCCCCAATTATTCTGTTTCATCATAATTATAGCATATTTTATAGTATAAAAAGAGGCTATAAGATTAATTCTTATTATCTCTTCCCATTTTTCTTCAGGAAAATTCTCTATTTCACTAACAAATTGAATACCTGCATTATTTATAAGTACATCAATTCTACCAAATGAAACTTCTATTTCTGTAAACATTTGTTTGATATCATCTGGTTTAGCTAAATCAGCTCCTGAATATATTACTTCAGGACTACCTCTTTGTTTTAAATCTGCTATTAAACTATCAACAAATTTGGGATTAGCAATACCATTAATAACTAATATTGATTTTAGTGAAGCAAAATGACGAGCTATTTCAAGACCGATACCACTAGTGGCCCCAGTAATTACAATTACTTTATTATTCATATATAACCTCATAAATAAATATAGTTAAAATCATATTTTCTCACATAATCAATATTATTACAATATTTTATTGATGTTTAGATATTGTATGATTTACTGCTTCAACTAATTTATCAATTTGGCTTAGAAGTTTTGACAATAGTTTTTGTTGTATATCAGGATCTGTTGAAAACCACACTTCTTCCACATTGATATTATTTAATTTTGTATTTTGTATTATTTTTTTATTCATAAAAATTCTCACTGAAAGTTCTTACATATACGAATTTATTTTTTTGAATATAAAGTTTTTAAACATATAAACAATATAAATTTTAGTAAAAATTATAATAATTATTCATACTGTAGCTTAAAAACCTCTAAATATATATAAAACTAATAAAGTTATGAATATTTTATTAATTATATTACTAATATTTAACTTTCAATTATTAGTTCGCAATTAAGACGCGCTATACTCAATAATAGGGTAAAACATTATCCGCGTAACATGTAGATACAATAATTTAACAATTATTTGTGGTCATGAACCAAATAATCTTACTTTTATAATTTATAATTAGATTAAATCTATACGTGTTATGATAATCCTAAACTAACCTCTTAAATTAAGTAATTGGAGCATTACAACATTGTTTTAATATTTATATCAATTAATAAATTATTAAGTAAAGTTAGATTGAATTTACATGAATTTATATCAATTCTAAATTAAAATTTTAATTTTATTTTAGATTTAAATTAATAATTTAAAAACTTAATTCAATATAATTCAAGGACTTTAGTTATGAATAATATAAAATTTCAAACCCCTTTTGAGCGTATGAAACTATATAATAATTGCCCATATATATTACTTAGAAAGGCTATCATTGTTCAAGCTTTGATTGACGCAACAAATAATGCTAAATCCAAAGCTAGTCAAAAATTAAAGAAAGAAGCTAAAGCCTGGATATTTAATAATGGTGAATATTTTAATCAAACATGTCAAGAAGCAGGTATGGAACCATCTTTTGTTATTAGAATTACTAAAAAATTAATTGAATTAAATACTGGAATAAGTGAAAAAGAGATTTTACAAAAACTATATTCATCATAAGATGTTTTATTAGTTCTTAAGCATTCGAGAACGAGTGCTTAAGATATAATTATTTTATTAAAATAGTGGATAATATAGATTGATTATAAATTTCACCTATATGACATGATCTTCTATAACTTGGATATTTATCAGATATGGAATAAGTATCTTCTTCTATAATTTTAACAATCTCAATATTCAAGTTTTTAAGTTTATTTTGTACATAACCAGATAAATCAAATAAATAATGCGCATCTCTATTTGCTGGAATAAAAAATATTTCATTATCTTTTGATTCTTCAACAAAATTTTTATAAAATTCATCATCTATTTCATATGATTTCTGTGCAATTGATGGTCCGATAATAGCCACAATATTATTAGCTCCATTATTTCTCATCGCTCTATTTAAATTTTCTAAAATATTTGAACGAGCTCCTCTCCAACCGCAATGAGCTGCTCCTATCATGTTACCATTTTTTTCTGATAATAATATAGGAACACAATCTGCAGTACGTATTGTTAGTAATAAGGAAGATTTAGATGTAAAAGCAGAATCAGCTTTTGGCATGATATTGTAATCTGTTATTAGATCAGCATTTACTACATCAGCTCCATGAATTTGATTTAGTATTAACATATTTGTAGCATTACTATAAGCCAAGATATTATGATTATTTGAATCTATCTCATTATGTATATTTATATTATTATCAGATTTAATGTAGGCATGTGTAGAATTCTTGAAACTTTTATTAAATATCTTATAATAAATTTTATTCTTAATTAGTTCTTCCATGGAAAAATACCATAATAATTTAATAAATACTTTAATGGATGATTTATATCAAAATAATGGATTAAGCTATGTTTTGCAAAGGTTAAATGAACATAAATTAGCACCTTCTATCGGTGCTGAAATTGAATTTTATTTAACACCAAATATTGATTATCGTAAAATGGAAAATGCACTTAATATATCGCTAACACATGAAAAAGGAAATAACCAATTTGAAATAAATTTGCCTCATAGCTTAGATATTCTATCATATCCTGATTTAATTTCTAAAACTATAAATCATATTCATATTATAGCAAATAATTTAAATGGAAAAGCTGATTTTAGAGCAAAACCATTTCAAAATGATTATGGTAATAGCATACATTTTCATTTTAGTTTTGATAATAGTGATATTTTATATGATATAGCACGTAGTATTTGCTATTATATGTTACAAACTTTTATAATTTTTGCACCAAATGAAGAGGATTATTTAAGATTTGATCATAAATTCATGGCACCAGTTAATGTATCATTTGGTGGAAATAATCGTTCTGTAGCACTACGTATTCCTGACAGTCTACCAAAAAGAATAGAACATAGATTATCAAGTCCATCTATTGATCCATATCTAGCTATTTTCACTATTTTAAATAGTATATTATTGGGATTTCAATATCCTGAGAATAGATATAAAATTACAAAGATTTTTGGAAATGCTTTTGACGAACAATATAATCTTCAAGCTTTTCCCAAATCACGACAAGAGGCTTTAACATTATTTAACAAAGATTTTTTTAAAATAAATTATGAAACTTGAAAATTTTAATTTTAATTTACCAAAAGAGCTAATAGCTCAGCAACCATGCGATGATAGAGATCATTCCAATTTACTTATACATGATCAGAATAATCATATCGAAATAAAAAAATTTTATGAAATTATTGATTATTTAAATGAGAATGATTTAATTATATTTAATAATAGTAAAGTATTAAAAGCTAAATTAATTTTAACTAAGGGTCTTAAAAATATAGAATTATATTTAACAAAAAAATCTGAAGAGAATGATTATCAATGGCAGTGCTTTGCTAAGGGGGCTAAAAAACTTAAAGATGGTGATATTTTTGAATTTAATGAACATAAAATCAGAATAGTAAAAAAATTATATATGGGTGAAATTATTGTTGAATTTATATTAAATAATATTGAAATATTTAATTTTTTAGAAAAATATGGTGAGATGCCATTACCACCTTATATAAAAAGAGAAGAAAAGAATAATAATGATAATGATCGTTATCAAACTATATATAGTTCTGAGACAGGATCTGTTGCCGCGCCTACAGCTGGTCTACATTTCACAGAAGAATTACTGAAAAAAATTAGAGATAAAAATATAGAAATATGTTTTGTAACATTACATGTTGGAGCAGGTACTTTTTTACCAATAAAAACTGAAAATATTGATGATCATATTATGCATTCTGAATATGGGCAAATTGATCAAAAATCTGCAGATCAAATTAATAATGCTAAAATAGCAAAAAGACGAATTATATGCGTTGGAAGCACAAGTCTTAGAACTATTGAATCAAGTGCACAAAATGATGGAATAGTTAAATCTGGATATTTCAAAACCAATATATTTATAAAACCTGGTTATACATTTCAAATTGTTGATATGTTAATTACTAATTTTCATTTACCCAAATCTACATTATTTATATTAATTTGTGCATTTATAGGTGAGGCTAAAGCGCATAAAATATATGAATATGCTATTTCTCATAATTTACGCTTCTTTAGTTATGGAGATGCTTGTTTGTTATATAGATGAGAATAATCTTAAAACATGTATAAAGCACTTCATAATTATTAAAAGATTTAATCAATATTGTATTATTATTTAATATATGATATCTCACCAATAATTCATTACTATTTTATTAAAAATTCCTAATATGTAAGTTATAATTGTAAATACATAATAAAATGAATAACGAATTATTAATTTCTTTTACCGCATCTACATTATGCGTATTTTCAAGATCATTACTTAGTGTAATAGATAGAGCGTTATTTAGCTCTAATGTAGATTTTTTATTTAATATATTTTTAAATTCATTATTACCATTTATAATGTGTTTTATATTTGGATTATTTTTAGATATTAATTATAAAGATTTTTTATATTTCACATTTGAATATAATATATTTTTTGCAGCGTTGCTTGCACAACTTGTTGCTTATATTATTTCATATGCATTAAAATATATGCCTATAAAATATGTAGCTTCGTTTATAAAATTATCTGATATTTTAATACCTATAAATATATTTATATTATCTAATAAGTTTAGTATAAGAAAATATAAAAACTAATTTTATTATAGGAATTGTAATAATATTGCTTACAATACTCATTATGCAAGTCACTATTAATATTTTATTCCCAATAGACAGATGGTCAAATAATTTCACTAACTTTATAAAACTATTAACATCAATATTATTTCTAAGAATAATTTTAACATTACCCCCAATTATATATCGTTTTTATATTCAAAAAATTTTGCTCAGGAAAAATCTTCAACCATTAGAAAAAAATCATAATAATAAAATTACTTCCATATTATTTTACTTAGCAAGTCTAATACTAAGAACAATATTAGCATTTACAGCTCAGGCTACATTTTTCTTCAGTATCAGTAAAAATTCTTATATATTAGTTTGGCCTATACTGAATTCCGAGCCAATTTTTGCATGTTATGCAGCATCATTATTTTTAAAAGAAAAAAATAACAACAACATAATTACAACAATAAAATTAATATTTTTTATCTCTATAATTTATTTATTACTAAAATTAACAATATGACTAAACTTAACGCAACAAAGTCAGTCATAATAATACAAAAAATTGACATTCTATGTCATGCAATTATTGATATAATTAACGAGAAAAAATATGGGTAAATTAGTACGTGATTTTATTCCTAACATTATAGAAAAATCTGGTAGAAAGCCTATCTTTCATATTGCAGAATCTTTAGAATATAAAAATTTATTAATGAATAAATTGGTTGAAGAAGTAAATGAATTAATTGAAGCAAATATCTCTAAATCTAAAGAAGAAAATATGGAGGAAATTGCAGATATATTTGAAGTAATTGAAGCAATATGTTTATTAAATTCTTATAATCTTAAAGACATATTGAAAATTAAAAAACAAAAACAATATATTAATGGATCGTTCAGCAAAAAAATAATATTAGAATAATAAGTACGAAATTTAATATATTTTTTATGAAGAATAGATTTTAATTTGTAAATGAATGATAAAAATCTATAATATCGGAATTTAAGGAGAAAATTTTAGGCATTTGTATTTTACCAATAAATTTATTGCAATCATAATCATTCTTTTCAAATTCAAGAATAATAGATATGTCTACATTAGGATTATTTTCATCTATTGAATTTTTTAACAAATTTATAATATTTTCAACTTCATCATAATTATGCAATCTAATAGTAATATTTACACAAACTCCTTGAGTTAATGACTCCACAGATTCAAAACTTTTAGCAGTAAGACGAAAACCACCCTCGTCCTTATATGCATCACAAACAGCGACAATAACATTACCAACATCTATAAGATGTACGTAATTTTTTAATATTTCTTCACTAAATATTGTGACTTCAAATATATTATATTGATCAGATAATTGTAATGTAATGAATCTTCCACGCGCAGACATACGCGAGTCTTTTTTCTGAATTACTCCAGCAATTTTAATTGTACTCGCACCCAATTTCAACTTTTTATTCAAATTACTTGAATTATATTCAATAAAATTTTCTAATAATTTTGTATATTCTAGTAAAGGATGTTTTATTATAAATAAACCTAATACTTCAAACTCATATTTTCCTAAGGATAAATTATTTAAATAAGGAGCTTTTTCAATAACATCATTACTTATATCATGAACTTTTATCAAACTCATTTGATTGGAAATTGTTTCATTATTATATGAAGCAGCATAAGATAATAATTTAGCAATACTTAATAATAATTGATTGCGATTATCATGTAATTTATCAAAAGCACCAGCTTTGATTAAATTCTCTAAAAGCTTTTTATTAAATGATTTAATAGGCATTCTTTCTATAAAATTTATAATATCTTTGAATGAACCTCTTTTAGATCTCTCATCTTCTAATATTTTTGCAAAATTCAAAGTAACTGATTTAATAGCTCCAAGACCATATAATATAGTATCATTCTCATTATAATCTATTGCAAAATTACCAAATGATCTATTGATACAAGGAGGAATAATTGTAATATTATTATTTCTTACTTCTTGAAGAAATATATTAATTTTATCATGATTATTTAATTCTAAATTTAAACATGCTATTAAAAATTCTACAGGGAAATTAGCCTTTAAATAAGCTGTTTGATATGAAATTACTCCATAAGCAGAAGCATGTGATTTATTAAATCCATAACTCGCAAATTTTGCAACTATTTCAAAAATGGATTTTGCTTGATCTTTTGGTACATTATTAGCAATAGCGCCTTGTACAAATATAGCTTCTTGTTGTTCCATTTCTGCTTTGATTTTCTTACCCATGGCACGTCTTAGCAGATCAGCTGCACCAAGAGTATAATTACTCAACCTTTTAGCTATTTCAAGAACTTGTTCTTGATAAATAATAACGCCATATGTTTCCTCAAGAACAGGTCTTATAATAGGATGTAAATAATTCGGTTCTTGTAAACCATGTTTGCATGCTATATAGGTGGGAATATTATCCATAGGACCTGGTCTATATAAAGCTCCTAGAGCTATTAAATCATTAATAGAATCTGGCTTTAAACGTTTTAACGAATCTTTCATACCAACACTTTCAAACTGAAATACTCCAGTTCCACTACCATCACATAACATTTTATATGTTATATCATCGTCAAAAGTCATATCGTTAAAATCAATATCTATATTTCGTTTCTTAAGCAATTCTTTACATTTCGTAATAACAGTTAATGTTTGTAATCCTAGAAAATCAAATTTAATTAATCCTGCCATTTCTGCATATTTCATAGAATATTGCACAACTAGCATATTATTATTATGATCATGATGTACAGGAACAATCTCAACTAGGTCTGTTTTAGCAATAACAACTCCAGCAGCATGTGTAGATGAATGACGATGTAAGCCTTCTAGTTTAAGAGATGTATCTAATACTTGTTTTATTAGTTCATGATTACCATCGAGATTATAAAGACCTTGGCCCTTTGAAGCTGTGTTTAATTCTTTTACTTCTTTTATAGCCTGAGATAATGTAACAGGCGCTACAGCATTAAATGGTACTAATTCCGTTAAATAATCAGCATATTTATATGGCAATCCTAGAACCCGTGATACATCCTTTATTACAGCTTTTGCTTGCATTTTTCCAAAAGTGATAATCTGACCTACCCTTGTATCTCCATATTTAGAACGTACATATTTGATAACTTCTTCACGTCTTTCTTGACAAAAATCTATATCAAAATCTGGCATTGAAATACGTTCGGGATTTAGAAAACGTTCAAATAATAAACCAAATTTAATTGGATCAAGATCTGTAATTAATAAACACCAAGCTACAATAGAGCCAGCACCTGAGCCTCTACCAGGGCCTACTAATATATTATTTTCTTTGCTCCATTTTATGAAATCTGAAACTATTAAAAAATAACCAGAAAAATCCATTTTACATATGATGCTTAGTTCGTAATCTAATCTTTCAAAATATTGTTTTTTAATATTTTCCTGATCAATGACATTTATATTTTCTAATCTAAACTTAGTTGCTAAACGATTTGATAAGCCTTGATAAGATTCATTTTTAATCAATTCATTCTCTGTAATATCATGGCTTGCAAAGCTAGGTAACATTGGTTTATTTTCTTCTGACATTACATAGCAACGATGCGCTAGATGAAGACTATTTTCAATTGCAGCAGGTAGATCGGCAAATAATTCTATCATCTCATATTCTGATTTGAAATAGCAACCGGTTGGTGCTTTATGACGATCATCAATATCTTTTGGTAATCCTGCTTCTATACATAAAAGTACATCATGTGCGTCATGATCAATTGGTTTTGCAAATAATATTTTATTTGTTGCAATAAGAGGTATATCATGATCAATTGCAATATTAATATAATCATTTTCAATTAATTTTTCTTCTGATATATTATGTCTCATAATTTCAAAATAAAAACGATCTTGAAATATATTGCTTAAATATTTTGTCCAATAAATTGCTTCATCTGGCTTTTTTGCTAATAAATTTTTACCAATAATACCATCTATATAGCAAGATAATGAAATTATACCCTCACTATGATTTGTTAATTCATTCAAACTAATATGACTGACATTATTAGGCTTATTAAAATGGTAATAAACAAGTTTAAGTAAATTTTTATATCCAATATCATCTTTAGCAATACACATTATTTCAGCAAATATATTCTTGCTTTTATCGGTTTTAGTAGATGGATATTCAAATAAAACATTAAGTAAAGCGCCATGAATAGGTTGAATTTTATTCTTAACACAATAGGAAGAAAATTCCAACGATCCAAATAAATTACCTCTGTCTGCAAGACAAACTACACTCATATTATTAGCTTTCGTGAGTGCAACTATTTTGTCTATTGTTAAAGTACTTTCTAAAAAAGAATATGAACTTTGAACTCTAAAATGAATAAATTTAGACATAATTATTTAAAAAACTTCTCTATTGATTGAGCATTAAGCCTTTGTGGTGGACCAAAAATATCAATATTCTTAATCCTAAATAAATTTTTATCAAATTTATTCACATTCATAATATTATTAAAATTAATATATACAATGTTATTTTCTTCTAGAATTTTAATAGATTTTATTTGATTATTATTTTTATCAAAATAAATTTCAAAATCACGATTTGATTTATTATGTTTCATATGCATAATCAAATTATTTCTATCTTTATTTCTATCTTTTCGTAGATTTATTAGTGAAAAATATTCTTCAAAATTTTCTGTATCAACAAGTAAAAAATTAAAAATATTTTCGCTTGCAGAAATATATGAAGTTTGTTCCATTTCATAATCATAAATAATTATATCAGTTTTATTTCCTACAATTAATAAAGGAAATGGTTCATAATAATTACATCTAAAATTATAAGGTTTTTGAATTAGCAATTTGCCATTAATTAATTTGCCAGAATTATCAATTTGAGAAAAATCAATAGAAATAGATTTCAAACTTGTTAAATATATTTTGAGATTTTTCATTTCCTCGGCTGCATATATATTTGAACTAATAAATATAAATAATATTATAATTAATCTCATTTCAAATCATATTTATTATTAATTGATTTTGCTTCAATAGATGATATTAATGCATCAACCATATTGGATGTGATTTCACAGGAGCTTATAGATAGTTTTTTTTGAAACCATGATTGCTTAGGTTTAATATATTTAAATTCTACTTCACCAAATTTTTGATTAATAATATTATACATGTCGCCAATACCATCTATCAAACCAAAATCTAATGCTCTTATTCCTGTCCAAAATTCTCCATTAAACAATATATCATCGCTTTGCGTCAATTTTCCAGCTCTACGTTCTTTTATATAAGAAATAAAATGTTCATGAATTTCTTTCTGTATATGTTTTACAATATTTATATCATTTTTTTCCGCAGGTTCAAATGGGTCAAGAATTGACTTATTCTTACCTTGAGCATAAATTCTACGTTCAATACCTAATTTTTCTATAGCTTTATGAAAACCAAAACCTGAACTAATAACACCTATACTTCCTATTATTGAACTTTTTGATGCATAAATTTCATCACCAATACAGGCTAGCCAATAACCACCTGAAGCTGATACATCCTCAACGAAACTATATATAGGAATATTATGTTTTGTTGCTAATGATCTAATTCTTAAAGCTATTAATTCTGATTGAACAGGAGACCCACCAGGAGAATTAATGATTAAACAAATTGCTTTTAATTTCTTAATAGAAAATAAATCCTTAATTTGTTGATCTAGCAATTCAAGTGTTAGACCTTTTTTTATACTTACTTTACCAATAACTCCAGATAGATAGAGTACTGCAACGATTGGTTTTGGGTTCCATAAATTTATAATATATGATATGAATTGATCAAATTTACCATTTTGACTTTTTGTTACTAGAAAATTTTCTGTAACAACTGAACCTGCGCTTGTTTTGTTATTTATAGGATGCATCAAAATTTCCTCTTTTGTTTTTTAGAAGATGGTTTTAAAATTTCTGGATTTTGTTTCATAATATTTATTAAATTAGTGTCGAGTTCAATAAGATTATCATTGTCTATTTCATTATTTTCAATATTTTTTTGCTCATCAATATTAATAGGATTATTTATTTTGATAGAACCATTATTTGAACTATTTTTAGGTACTATATTTTTACTATCGATATGATTTAATAATGTATTTCTAATTTCTTCATCATACCAATCAATATATCCTATAAAAGATAAAATAGTTCGTCCATCTTTATCTATTAAAATAGCAGTTGGTAAACCAACAATAAACATAGAGTTAAATAATTCATTTTTATGATCATAAAAAATATTCAAATATCTTATTTCATATTGTTTATAATATTCTTTAAGAATATCAGTTCCTTGATAATCTTCTGAAATTGGAAGAATTTGGAATGGTAATTTTCTAAAATCTTTTTGTAAAATATCAAGATCATTCATTGTTTGTTTACAGGAATTACACCATGTAGCCCAAAAAACTAACAATATAGTTTTTCCTTCAAATTGATCTAAAGAATATTGTTTATTTTCAGCGTCAAAAAATATTATATTGTCAGGAACATTTATTTTATCTAAAATCTTTATATTTGAATTTGTGCGCGCTATTGCATGTGTTACAAACATCATATTAATGATAATAACTATAATAAATTTAACATTAAACATAACGAACTAATGAATGATATAGAATATGAACAATATTTCCAGCAATATAAAGATTATAATAGAAAATACATAATTGGTCAAAAATATATAAAAAATTCTGATCATATTATTGCTAGAAAATATAATAGACTATTATACTATAATTCGACTAAAAATTTAAATGAAAATCGAAAAATCTTTTTTATTGTACCCTCAATTTTTAATTCTCCTGAAATTTTATTTCTGTCTAATGGTAAAAATTTTGTTGATAATTTAAAAGAACAAGGAGATGTTATCATTCTTGAATGGTTGGAAGTTTTAGATAAGAATTACTCTCTTGATAATTATGTAATGGAACTTGTTAAAATTTTAAATGAATTAAATCATTCTAAACTAACTATTATAGGTCATTGCATAGGTGGAAATATAGCAATAGCTGCTATTTTATTTGTGCAAAATAATATTAACATTAATAGCTTAACATTATTAACAACAGCTTTCAATTTTTCACATCTATCTAATGCAGCTAAAATATATAAATTATTGAATTTTGATTCTTATTTAGATAATTATGAATTTATACCAAATATTCATATTAAAATCTTATTTTTTTTATTATTTCCTTATTCTTTTCATCAAAAAATAGAGAAATTTTTTAAATTAAATAATGATAAAGAAAAAAATCTATTTTTTGAAATAGAAAATTGGTTAATGTCAACTCACTCATTGAGTAAAAATACTTATTATCAAATTATCAATGATTTTGTTGTAAATAATGTTCTGGCAACAAATAGTTGGAAAATATATGAAAAAACTATTAATTTTAGTACACTTAATATGCAAATTTATCAAGTAATTGCAGATAATGATAAACTTGTTCCACAATATACTAGTTTAAATTTGCAGAACATGAATAAAAGATTTAAAATCATTAATGTCAAAGGAGGTCATATTAGTTATTTGATTAATGACAATTTAAATAGTTTATTTAAGGAATATGAAAATGAGTAAATCAGTATATATTACATATGCTAAACGTAGCGCTATAGGTGCTTTTTTAGGAAATTTTGCAAAAATACCAGCTCCAAAAATTGGAGAAATGTTAGTTAGAAATCTATTATCAACATTAGAAGATAAAAATATAATAGATGAATTGATATTTGGGCAAGTATTAACAGGTGGATCGGGGCAAAATCCTGCTCGTCAAACTCTTATTAATGCAGGCATGGATAAAAATATTCCAGCATTAACAATTAATAAAGTATGTGGATCAGGCTTAAAATCTGTTGCATTAGCTGCAAATTCTATATTATCTGGTGAAAATGATATTGTCATTACTGGCGGTCAGGAAAATATGTCTTTGGCATTACACGGATCTTATATAAGATCAGCACGTATTGGTAACGTTCCAATGATTGATTTAATGCAATATGATGGTCTAACTGATGTGTTCTCAGGTGTATCTATGGGTATTACAGCAGAAAATATCGCAAAAGAATTTAATATTTCAAGATTAGAACAAGATGAATTTGCTTTTCATTCTCAAGAAAAAGCTGCCAATGCTCAGGATCTTGATTATTTCAAAAATGAAATAGTGCCGATAGAAGTAAATATAAAAAAAGAAATAATTAAATTTATCAATGATGAATCCGTAAGACGTGGTTTAACTATTGATAATTTAGCAAAATTAAAACCAGCTTTTGAACAAAATGGAACAGTTACTGCTGGTAATTCCTCTTCTATTAATGATGGAGCAAGTTGCCTTCTTGTTGTCTCAGAGAAAGCTTTAAAAAAACATAAATTAACACCATTAGTTCGTATTGTTTCATATGCAAGCTCTGGAGTAGATCCAAATATTATGGGAACAGGTCCCGTTCCAGCATCACGTAAAGCTTTAGAAAAAGCTGGTTGGAATATTGCTGATCTTGATTTAATTGAAGCAAATGAAGCATTTGCAGCGCAAGCTATTTATGTAAATAAACAAATGGAATGGGATAGTCATAAAGTCAATATTTGTGGCGGTGCAATAGCGCTTGGTCATCCGATTGGAGCAAGTGGGGGGCGAATACTTGTCACATTAATTAATCAGATGAAAAGACTATCTAAACAAAAAGGTCTCGCCACACTATGCATAGGTGGTGGTATGGGTATTGCAATGTGTGTAGAATTAGTAGAATAAAATATTTAGGTTCTGGAATACATGTTCTAGAACCTATTTAGATGTTGATAAAGTTATATATTGATCAGCAATTTTTCTAATTATATCATATTTTCTTTGTGCAATTGAGTCTATGAAATAAATATCACCGGATATCCCAATATATGGAGTTTGGCTATTCATTCTAGCTAAAAATTGTTCTTCATTAAAATTATTTCCTATATAGTTAGCTGTCATTTTTCCAAGATCATATGACATAAGATGCATGAATGACAAATGAGGAATTCCTAAATATTTTGCTCGCTCTACTATATCATTGCTAAGAAAATTTAATGATCCTGTAAAATTAATAGATAAATCACTTTGATAATCTATGTCAATTTTATTATCACCTATAATGACAGCCTTTCTATCAAGATGATTGTGACGCAAAAGATTAAATATTAAATTTAAACTTTTATTTGAATCAGATCCTATATAAATTACTGGTTTTGTTGTATTTTCTATCAATTCATTTAGATTATCAACTCTATTAGACAGAATATTTATAGCTTGATTTATTGATTCTGCTTCAGATGTATAAAATATAGTTTTTACAAGCGTGGCATTTCGCTCTATTAACATATTTTGTACTATTTGATTAATATTTAAAGAATATTGTCCTGATGGTAGAAACATTATAAAATTCTTATATTGATTATCCAAAAAATAAGTTAAAATTCTATTTAATTCTTTGAGTGGAGCATGTCCAAAAACAAATAATTTACTATCCGCAACAGAAGGATCATTTGACATAGTAATCATAATAATATTATGTTTTTTTGCTTCATTTGCAATGGATTTTACTTGTTTTGAATATATAGGACCCAAAATTATTTTAGTATTACGTTCTATTATTTTTGACATTGCTATCTGTAATTTTTCATCTGATGCATCATATGAAGTAATATGTACATGTGTTTTTAATCCATCTTCAAGACCCATTTTAATAAGATTCTCATAATCTTTATATGAAGGATTATCTGTTTTAGGAATTAAAAGAGCTATTTCAATTTCATTATGAATAATATTGTCAATTTCTGTTATAATATTTTCTTGTTTTACAATTTTTTGTGTATTGTTATTAGTCTGACAAGATACTATAAAAAAAGAGAAAAATAATATAATGATTTTGTAAAATCTTTGTTTTATATTAATCATAGGATTACATAATATTTTTGGACATATTTTATGAATATAACTAACGTTGCTGAGCTTAAAGCTGGATTATATATAGTATCAACTCCTATTGGTAATTTAAGTGACATAAGTTTTAGAGCAATTGAAACTTTAAAAAATTCTAACGTTATATTATGTGAGGATACTAGAATAACTAAAAAATTACTAGAAAAATATAATATTTCAACAAAATTACGAACTTATAATGATCATAGTGATGAAAATATGAGAAATTTTATTTGTTCATTAATAGATCAAGGTCATATTATAAGTTTAGTTTCAGATGCTGGAACGCCACTGATATCTGATCCTGGTTATAAGCTTGTTCGTGAATTAAAAGAAAGATCATATCACGTTGATGTTGTTCCAGGAATATGCTCACCAATTGCAGCTTTAACATTATCAGGACTTCCAACTGATAGATTCTTATTTGTTGGATTTTTACCAAAAACAACTATTGCAAAAAGAAATTTTTTTCATAATGTAGCAAATATTGAGGCTAGCTTAATATTTTTTGATACAGCAAATCGTTTACTTGATTCATTAAATATTGCAAAAGAAGTTTTTGGTAATATTCTTATATCTGTAGCTCGTGAATTAACAAAATTACATCAAGAAGTAAAAACTGGTACTATTGATGAAATAATAGAATTTTATAGAAATAATATTCTTAAAGGAGAAATTATTTTAATTATCAGTAATAGAAATGAATTTGCAAAAGATAAAAAATTAAATTTAGAAATGATAGAAACACAGATAAATGAATATTTAAATAATAATTATAGTGCTAAAGATATTACAGAAATTTTATATAGTAATTTTAATAAATTATACACAAAATCAGAATTATATAATATTGTTAATATTAATAAATCTAAGAAGAATCAATAAATTCTTAAATTAATTTATATCAGTAGATTTATTATAATTCTTTAATAATATATCTTTTGTATAATATAATTCTTTACGAGAAGTTTTAGAAAATTCACGATTGGGTCCTTCTATAATTGCATCAACTGGGCACGCTTCTTGACATAATCCGCAATATATACATTTTGTCATATCAATATCATATCTTGAAGTGCGTCTAGTGCCATCTTCATGCTCATATGATTCTATAATAATAGCTCCAGCTGGACAAATTGCTTCGCATAATTTACAAGCAATACATTTCTCACTACCATCTTCATATTTTTTTAACTGATGTTCTCCTTTAAATCTTTTGCTAACAAATCCTTTTTTATCAGGGTAATTAATTGTAACTTTAGGTTTGAATAAATATCTAAATGTTAAATACATAGATTTAATAATTTCAAACATATTGTCTCTTAGAATATTGTTAATAATATTTTTAATTTTTCATATGTAATTAATTCATTACAAAATTCTATCAATTTGATATTCCATAGAAGCTTGTTTTTGGAAAAATCCTATTGATATTTTG
>DYTE01000029.1 GCA_020726135.1 Rickettsia conorii | reverse complement strand
AAGCTGAGCTTGATGGTGAAGCTATAGGTATGGAAAAAGGTATAAAAGAAGGTATAAAAGAAGGTATGGAAAAAGGTATAAAAAAAGAGAAAATTGAAACTGCTAAAAATTTGTTTAAATTAGGTATGGATATAGATGTAATAAAATCAGTTACTTGCCTTAGCGATAAAGAAATTAAAGAAATAACTAATATTTCTTAAATAATTTATATTTCAAAAATTTATGAAATTAAACAAATATAAAATTACAATAGAATATTTAGGTACCGCTTTCTCTGGTTGGCAAAGACAGAATAATGCAATTTCTGTACAACAAATTTTAGAAGATTCTATATATAAATTAACTGCAGAAAAAACTATATTATATGTAGCAGGGAGAACAGACGCTGGTGTTCATGCAATTGGACAAGTTGCTCATTTTACTTTAAAAAAAAATATTGAACCTTTTATATTACAAAGAGCTATTAATCACTTGTCTAGACCATATCCCATTTCAATTATTGAATCTGTTAGAATAGATGACGATTTTCATGCTAGATTTTCTAGTATAAAAAGGCATTATATATATCGTATCATTAATAGATCATCCAAACTTGTTTTGAATTTAGGACGCGCATGGCATATCACTCAAAAACTAAATATAGAATCTATGCAATTAGCTTCAACTTATCTCATAGGAAAACATGATTTCACATCTTTTAGAGGATCTGGTTGTATGGCTAATTCACCAATTAGAACATTATCTCATATAAATATCATTAAGAATAATGATGAAATAATATTTGAAGTTTCAGCTCAGTCTTTTTTATATCATATGGTACGTAATATAGTAGGTAGTCTTGTCTATGTAGGAATTGGTAAATGGAGTCCAGAACATATTCAAACTATTTTAAAAGCAAAATCCAGATCTAGTGCTGGACCGACTGCACCTCCAGATGGATTATATTTTTTAAAATCTGAATATTAATATGGAAATAATTGATAATTATATAAAAAATTCCAATTTTGAAATAATCAAATTAAATATTGATGGATTTTTATCATATCAAATTAAAATGGATAATTTACTTAATTTTTTACATTTTTTAAAAACATCAGAAAATTTAAGATTTACTATTCTAACAGATTTATTTGCTATAGATTTTTTAAATATCGACAATAAAAAAGCTAGATTTGAAATAATTTATAATTTACTTAGTTTAAAACTAAACATACGTATATTAATTAAAATTAATATCGAAGATAATATAAAAATTCCATCAATAACTTCTATTTTTAAATCTGCTTGCTGGTATGAAAGAGAAATATATGACATGTTTGGTATTTATTTTTCAGATTTATTAGATCATAGACGTATATTAACAGATTATGACTTTGTTGGTTATCCATTACGTAAAGATTTTCCATTAACTGGTCATACACAAATTAGATATGATGAAAATACAAAAAAAATCATACATGAACCTGTAACATTGGAACATGACTATAGAGAGTTTAATTTCAAGACTAGAAAATAATATTCCTTATTTGCACACCAATATTCCTTACTTTATTATTATTTTTAACAATTGTGTTAAAAAAATCACATAAAAAATTAATAATTTTATTAAAATACAGATTAACTAATAATAACTTTTCTTTACTAAATTAATTAAATAATCTTAATATTAATGTAAAATAAATTAAATTATTTAATAATAAAGTTAACAAAGGTTTAAGTTTATGGTTAACAAAGAACTAAAAAGACGTTGTTGGAGCAAATCACTTAAATCAGCATCAATTGCTACAATCTTATTAACATCAAGCATATTATCTTCTAATGCACTTGGAGCAGTTATTACAGTGAGTACTCCAACTACAATAAATAGTGATAGTGGTTATGCAAATTCATATCAATTTGGAGCAGTAACAACTCTAACTACTAATGGTAGTAATTCTCTTTATGACGGAATTTCATTTAATGGTTTTGATAGCATAATTAATGTCAATGCTAATAGTCATATAGCTTCTATTACTAATCCTACTATAAGAACTACAAGTGCTAATACAGGAACTTTAATATTAAATTCCACTAATAATATAACTAATGGTATAGGGTCAGCTACATATCCCATTAAATTATTGCAATATAAAAATGCTGGTAATGTTAGTGGATCGATTTATGCAAATTCTATAGAGATTGGTACAGGAAGCATTGTTGTATCAGGTTCTGATATTAGTGGTAATATTAGTTTTAATGGAAATGCCTACTCATATTTGGGTTTTTCCAATCCTGTGACGATTAATGGCAATATAAATTTTATAAATAACCAAACTACTATATTAAATTTGGATCAAGGAGGTACTTTTTCTGGAACTATTGATAGTATAGGAGGTTCTAATGGCATTATTCAAGTTATTAATGGTAATACTACATTTAATAATATTATTGGTATTACAAATCCTATAGGACGTGTTTATATTGGAAAAAATACAACATCATTTAATCAAAATACAAATATTGCAGATTTACAGGTAGCAGCTAATTTTCAAACAGGAAATGTATTGATGAATGGAGATTTTTCAGGAGGTGTAACTGTAAATGATAAAGGAACTATAACATTTGCTGGTAAAGTTAATACAACAGGTATTAATGGAAATGATACAAATTATGGCACTGTAAATATCAATAATATTTCAACATTTACTGGACCAATTGGAAATACAATTCCTGTAAAGCAGATTAATTTAATTAATGATAAAATCTTAAATTTAGATGTAAATCGTAGTTTTAATGCTCAATATATTAATCTACCTTTAGGTGGCACTGTTAAACTTTCAGATGTTGCTCAAACTGTACAAAATATTATATCTGATGATAGGGCAGGAGGAGGTGGTGTTCTTAACCTCCAATTAGATGGGGACTTTGCTCATACTATTAATGCAAACATTGGATCAAATGCAGCACCATTTTCTTCTCTGTCATTCACTAATGGTATTGCTGAAAGTGCGACTAGAAGAATTAATGGTAGTATATTTGTTAATTCTATTAGTTCAGATGGAGGAAGAATTCTTTTTAATGGACCTGTAGTAACTGGTTCAATAAACCTTACAAATAGTCGTTCTTCTGTTAATTTTAGCCAAAATGCTAATTTGGGTAATGTTGATATGGGTAATATTAGCAACTATATTTATATGGCTTCTGACAAGATTTTAACAGGTAATTTTTTTGGATCTGGTGCTAATGGAGTAATTGTTTTTTCAGGAAATGGAACATTAGTTAATAGTGGTTCAGATCCAATTCTACCAACAATCATGTCATCAGGAGGTACAGTCAATTTAGCTGGGACTAATACAAATTTACAATTACAAAATAACAATTCTAAATTTGTGTTAGCAAATGGAATCACAGTTAGTGGTAATATTGTACCTGTTAGTTTGAATAGTGGTGATGTAGAATTTTTAGGCAATGGTACTGTTAATGGTGTAATTGGCTATTCATTCACATCTTTAAAAAATATTATATTTAACGCAGGTGATGTTAATTTAAATTCAACCGTTAGATCACAGAATTTATTTATTAATAATAGTACATCTAATGTCACTATTGCTGAGTTAGTTACTGATAATATACAATATAATGATGCTGGAACATTAACAATTAATGACGGAGTCATAGGCAATATCTCTAGAACAACAACTAATCCAACAATACTTAATTTAGGCGGTGGAACTGTAAATGGAACAATAAATCTTCCATCTATTAATTTCACAAATACATCTCCATCCATTGTTACTCTTAATGGTGTTGTTACTTCGACTATATTAAATATTGGCGCCGGCGATGTTGTAAGTAATGCAAATATTACTGGAAATATTAAGTTTACATCAGATTCTAGATTCACTATTACAAATGGCGCAACTATTACTGGGTCTGTCATTACAGATACTGATAATACTGGAATTTTAACATTGCTAGGTACAAGAACTATTACTAATTCTATTGGATCTGCGAGTAATAGATTAAAAAATATTGAACTTAGCACCCCTTCTGGTAGTTTTAGTTCACTAAATAGTCAAATATATACTTCTAAGATAAGAATTATGAATGGACAATGGATTGCAAATCAACCTATAGTAAGTGACATAGTTATAACTGAAAATATAGGGCGTTTGGATGCCAATAAACCTATAACAGGTAATATTAGTTTTGAATTAAATCCTAATACTAGAACTGTAAATAACCCTGCTCAATTAAATGCTCATGCTGACATTAATGGTAATATTGATTTCAATATTCAGAATTCTCAAGTATTTATGTATCCCAATGCCAATATTATAGGAAATGTAGATAATAGTACCAATGCGCCTTATGGTTCCTTGACTATTTATGGTAATAGTAAAGTCACTGGTAAGATAGGTGCTTCTCATCCTATTCCAAATATTAATTTGGGTGATGGGTATAACACTTTTCCAATTCCAGGTATAAATGTTATTACGTTAGAAGAAACTGTTAATAGTTCAGCTATTTATATTGCTGATACAGTAAATGTACATAAACTTATTACTACTGATTGGTTATGTTTAACTTTCCCATCTTCAGTTGTTAATATTATGGCGGGATTAACTGGTAAATCTCTCCTCACAAATCTTTCTACTATGAATATTTTTGATGCTGTTACAATTGATGGTGCTATCGATGGTCCCGGAGGTATAGTAAATACATTAGGAAATGCAACATTTAATAAAGATATAGGAACTTCAAATACTATTGCAGAATTAAATTTTACTGGATTAGGTGATGTATTATTAAAAGGTAAGGTAAATGCTACAAAGTTAAAATTTACTGCAGGAACGAATGTAATAGTTAACAATACTGTAACAGGTGCTGTAGAATTTTCAGCTGATGGTATTTTATCTCTAAATAACTTGACTGGATCTGTCATTACAAATACTGATAATACTGGAACTATAAAATTCTTAGGTGTCAGTACTATTACTAAATCAATTGGAGCTTTAAATAAGAAATTAAAAAATGTTATATTTGCTCAGAATGCAGGAGTCACCGCAACATTAAATGGGGATTTATATAGTTATGATGTAAATATTGTTAAAGGAACTGTCATTGCAAATTTACCTATCACATCTAATATAACTTTAACAGAACAAACAGCTATTTTAAATGCAAATAAAAATATTACAGGTAATATATATTTTGCAGGAAATAACGGTACTGTTAACATAAGCAATGGTGCAAATATTACTGGGAATATTGATAATGGTGGTGCTAACGCAGCTGGAATATTGAATTTTACTGGTAATAATATAGTTAGCGGACAAATTGGTGTATCAACTCCAATATCAACTATTAATATTAATGGACCAGTTACATTGGAAGAATCAGTTCGCGCAGCAACAATTAATGTAGATCATGGTACATTGAATTTAAATCAAAATATTATTACTGATAATTTATATTTAAAAAACAGTGATGTGATTGTTAATTCAAGTACTAATTTAATATCAAATGTTACATTTGGAGCTGCAGCAACATTAAATACTATGAATATCACAGGTAATATAGATTTCTCTGGCAATAATGCTACTATTAATGTACTTAATGGTGTAAATATTACTGGTAATATAAATAATAATGGTACAGCTAATTCAGGAATGTTGAAGTTTGCTGGTAATAATATTGTAACTGGTAAAATTGGTGAATTCGCCCCAATATCTACTATTAATGTTAATGGAACACTGACATTACAAAATTCAGTTACTGCATCAATAATAGATGTAAATCATGGAACATTGAACCTAAATCAGAATGTTACTTCTGATAATTTATATTTA
>DYTE01000006.1 GCA_020726135.1 Rickettsia conorii | reverse complement strand
CGTTTAGAATCAATAGTTTTCAGCATTTTTATTTTCTTAGTTAGAACGGCCCTGCAGTTTATCTGACTTAATCATTGGATTAAACTCTTTAATAACAGCTCTATATAATTTTCTTTTAAAAGATATTATAATTGGTAATAGTTCATCTAGATTTCTCCAGCTCCAAGCTTCAAATTCAGGTTTTAATGTATTAATATTAATATCTTTATTTGTTCCTGTAAATCTAATTAAAAACCATTTTTGCTTTTGACCTCTAAAATTTCCACCCCATAATTTAGGTATTAAAAAATCTGGTATATCATAACTATACCAATTCTTTGTTTCTGAAATAATATATCCCTTATCACTACCTATCTCTTCCAGCATTTCTCTCATTGCTGCTGCACTTGGTGTTTCACCGACATTAATCCCGCCTTGTGGCATTTGCCATCCACCGGTTTTTGCATCAATACGTTTTGCAACAAATACCCTATTTTGGTTATCAATAATCATCATGCCAACACCAAGTCTATAAGGCAAATTTGTTTTATTATTTTCTTTAATCATATTATGCAACTTATATTACTTAATTATTTTTTATGTATATAATATATATTAATTCCTTCAAAAACCAAAATACAATAAATTATTATGAATATAGAGCAATATAAGGAAACATATAAGTATAACAAAACCAGTAAAATGATGCAACAATATTTGGATATAAAATTTGCTCATATGG
This sequence comes from Rickettsia conorii, assembly GCA_020726135.1. GTDB lineage: Bacteria > Pseudomonadota > Alphaproteobacteria > Rickettsiales > Rickettsiaceae > DYTE01. The sequence continues at coordinate 57,551 of DYTE01000006.1, read as the reverse complement.
ATTCTCTTCTATTGTTCAGAATGGGGGATTTCTATGAATTATTTTATGATGATGCAGTAATTGCTAGTAAAATACTCAATATTGTTCTTACAAGAAGAAGTAAAAATGATGAAAATGAAATTCCAATGTGCGGTATTCCACATCATGCTTTAGAAAATTATTTGAATAAATTAATAGAGCAAAATTATAGAATAGCAATTTGTGATCAGCTAGAAACACCAATTGAAGCTAAAAAAAGAGATGGTAATAAAGCTCTTGTATCTCGAAATGTTACACGTATTATAACCCCAGGAACTGTGTTAGAGGAATCAATACTCAATTCTGGTATTCCAAATTATTTAGCTAGTTTATATATTAGCAAAGATGATGCAGCAATTTGTTATTGCGACATTTCTACTTCTCAAATTTTTGTGATTTTAATTGAACATAAGAATATTATAAATGAATTAGCAAGAATTAATCCTAAAGAAATTTTGCTTAGCGAAAAACATCATCATAGTGATATTTCAAATAATATTGTTCAAATATTGCGTCAAAGAATTTATCATCAAGTTGATAGTTGTTTTAGCTATAATAAATGTCTTAAAATCATTTTAGATTTTTATAAGATTCATGATATTAAAGCAATTGGTGAGATTAGTTCTAGTGAAATTATTGCTCTTGGTTCGTTACTTGAATATTTATCTGTTACTCAAAAAACTACAATGCCAATTTTGCCTCTACCGCAAATTATTGGTACTGGTTTTATGTTTATAGATTCTATGACAAGACGTAATTTAGAAATTACAACTAATTTACAAGGAACTTTAAAAGGTAGTCTTAAAGAGGCGATAGATCATACTATCACAAAATCTGGATCTCGTTTGCTTCATCAATTTCTTTCAAATCCTTTAACTAATTTAAATGAAATTAATCAGAGATTATATATTACTAATTTTTTCTATAAAAGTCCTGATATAGTTAAAAAAATTCGCGAATTATTAGTTAAAACTAATGATATTGAAAGATTAATTACAAGAATAAATAATAATAGAAGTGATGCTAGAGATTTGTTAAGTTTAAAAGATACTATGGATATAGCATTAAATATTAAGAAAGAATTTTTAAATAAATATGGTGTTTTTTTAGATGATAATATAGAAAAATTATCTAGATATTTATCAGGTGATGATGAAGTTTGTGATTTAATTAAGCAAACTGTTAGACTTGATGCTCCATTAACTTTATTAGATGGAGGATTTATAAAACATGATTATCATCCAAAAGTTGCTGAATTATATAATTTAATTAATAATGGAAAATCTTACATAGAAAAATTAAAATTACAATATAGGAATGAAACTCAAATAGAGAATTTAAAAATTTTACATAATAATTTACTTGGATTATTCATAGAAATATCATCAAAAAATACTGCTAAGATGTTAGATTCTAAGTTTATTCACAAGCAGACTATGGGAACAAGTATCAGATATGTTACAGAAGAATTACGAAAACTTGAAAGTGATATGGTCAATGCAAAAACTCTAGTTATTAGTTTGGAACAAGAAATATATAAAGATATATGTAGAGAAATTTTAAAAAAATCTGGTAAATTAATATTACTTGGAAATGTCTTAAGTCAGTTAGATGTATTTTGTAATTTTGCATATATAGCTTATGAATTTAATTATATTCTTCCAATATTAAGTAATGATAAGATTTTTGAAATTGAGGAAGGAAGACATACAATAGTTGAAAATTCGCTACATCGAGATAGTAAAATTTTTGTACATAATAATTGTAATTTATCCAAACATAATATATGGCTATTGACTGGTCCTAATATGGCTGGTAAATCAACTTTTCTGAGACAAAATGCTTTAATTGCATTATTAGCCCAAATTGGTAGTTTTGTACCGGCAAAAATGGCTAAAATAGGGATTATTGATAAAATATTTTCTCGTATTGGAAGTAGTGATGATTTAATGAGGGGACAATCAACTTTTATGATGGAAATGTTAGAAACATCCGCTATATTATCGCAAGCAACTGATAGATCGCTAATTATATTAGATGAAATAGGAAGAGGAACATCAACATATGATGGAGTATCAATAGCATGGTCTGTGCTTGAACATATTCACGATAAAATAAAGGCCAGATGTTTATTTGCAACTCATTATCATGAATTATCTAAATTAAGTGATAATTTAATGAGATTAAAAAATTATACTATTGCTATAGAAGAAAGTAATGATCATATATTATTTCTTCATAGCATAATTGAAGGTAGCGCTAATAAATCATATGGTTTACATGTAGCAAAATTAGCTGGTCTTCCAGAGTCAGTAATAAAGCGAGCAAACGAGATATTAGGAAAATTAGAGGCTAATTAAATTTTGTTCTGAATATAATATGATTTTCCATATAATATATAATATATTATTAATATCGATATAACTATAAAAATAGATAATGTAAAATTATGTTTTTTTAAAAATTCAAATTTTAAATCTGATGATATAATACCTGAATATACACCTATTGAAGACATTGAAAAATATAATGATATTGATGTTTTAAAATCCTGAATATTAAATTTTTGATATAAATTAGTAATATTAGATATAAATAATGAACATACAGATATTCCTATTACAGCAATAATAATATTATGATATGTCAATATTTTACCATAAAACATCATTAATATAAAACTTATAGCGATTATTATCATTAAAAATAAATTTACAAAATATTTATTTCTATTTTTTATTAAAAATACACATGGAATAATTGCAATAATAATAGTTTGAAATGCATGATATATTACTTCATCGACATTAGATACAGATAAACGAGCTACTTTAACGAAAGTTTGATAAAAATATAATATATTCGCAATAACATAACTCATTGTGAATGATATAACTAATTCAGGTTCTATAGACTTAATTAAAAATATAAAATTTGAATCAATGTTATTTATATTTTGATTTGTATTTTTAGAAAAAAATAACATTACGAATATAGCAATATATATATATATGCTATTAGTTAAATTAATATTAGTATATTCTAATATAATATTACCAGATAATAATGCTATAATAAATAAAGTGCTGGAAGCATAAGGATTATTATTCCAAATTTCCATAAAATTAATTATAGATAAAATAATAAATATATAATTAAATCCAGATATTAATAAATAAGATATTTGTATATATTCATAATTTTTAATAAATAATAAAGATATTAAAAATATAGTAATAACAAAAATAATAAAAAGCAACAATGTTCTTATATCAAATAAATTAATTATTTGCACCAACATAAATGATGAAATAATATAGACAAATAAAATATCAATATAAGTTTTATCTAGACCATCATTATGATAGAGAAGTAAAATATTATCAATATCAATAGAAATGTCATAAGTTAAAAATGAAAACATGATTAAAATTATGAAATGTAACACCAAATTCTTTGTCATAGAGTCATTCATAATAGTCAAAAAATAACTTAATTAGCTTCAAATTTTATTTCTGTTATATTTTCAGCAAAATTTGCTAAAATTGTTTCACCACCTATCGCAATTTGTCCTTCAGATACACATATAGTAGTTTTCAATGGCAAATACACGTCAACTCTACTACCAAAACGAATAATACCATATCTATCACCAGCTTTAACTTCCATATCTTCTTCTAAATCACAAACTATTCTTCTTGCAATTAATCCTGCAATTTGTACAAATGCAATTTTTTGTCCCATTTTAGTTTCCATCAACACTGACTGTCTTTCATTATATATACTTGCTTTGTCCATCGAAGCATTAAAGAATTTACCTGGATTATAATGTAGTCCCAATATTTTACCACTTACAGGAATACGATTGACATGAACATTAAATATATTTAAAAATATACTAATTCTTGTCATTTCCACTTCGCCAAGACCTAACTCAGAAGGAGGGATAGCCTCTGTAATTTTTTGTACAAGACCATCTGCAGGACTAATAATAATATTATCATTTAATGGTATCATCCTTATAGGATTTCGAAAAAAATAAGCACACCATAATGTAAAAGAAAAGCCTATAAAACCTAGCATAGAACTAAAAGAGGCTAATACAAAACTTGCAACAGCAAAACATACTATAAATATATATCCTTCTTTATGAATAATTTTAGAAAAATCATTATATTGTTTCATTTTTATTCTCAATATTATTTAAATTAATTTAAGATATCATTTATGTAGATTATTTACAATTAAAACTTTGATAAATTTATATATCATCATCATTATCTTCATCCTTATTTTTATCTTGCTGGGCAGAACCTAAAGCATAGACACATAAATCTTCTAATGAAACATTATTTTTTTTGGAAAGCGCTTGTAATTTTGTTAAAGCTTCAGTTACCTCTGGAGGAATAGTTCCACCTCTTGTTTTTGAAAGCCAATCAGCTTGAAAATGAAGTGGATGATGATCATCTTTAGGAGTACCTACATATATTATAAAAGGTGCTATTTGTCCTCCAAAATTACAATTTACAGTAAATTTTTTCATAAAATAACTCAAATATTATATTAAAAATTTTAATTTTGATAGATCTGGTAAGTAATTATGTCTTGATAGTTAAAATTTTTCTTTTATTCATAAATGTTAGACCTTCAGTACTTATACCATATTTATTTGATTCAAGCATAGAATGTAATGTTTCATCAATATATTTTGACAATAATGGATTTGTTGCAACAAAAATCTGATTATTTTGTGCTATCATACCACCTGATTCTTGAATTAGTAACTCAAAAGATTTTCTCATAATATTATTTAAGTTTAAAAATAATATTACATCTATTTTTCCAGAAATAAATAATATTAATTCATATATATTAGATGCAAATATTCTTGCATTTTGTTGATTCAGTCCTAATTCTATTTGGGCTCCACCATTACATAAGGCAGAATTGATATTATTGCATGATGAAACTCTAAGTCTTAAATTTCTAGCTGAATGATTTCCAGAATCAAGAGAACCACCACATCCTTTTTCTGCATAATAAATAGAATCAAATGTTGGTAATACGACAATAGAGGTCATAATTATCATGATACCATTAATTCTTTGCAAATAGGCTATACTTATACCAAAGAATGGAATAGATCTTGAAAAATTTTCAACAGAATCAATTTCATGTATAATTATACAATCATTATAAGAATCATCTAATAAATTTTCTTCATTATCAAACATCTCATCGGAAAAAAAAATATTTTCTACATATTTTTGCAATTCATCTATCAATCTTTCTTTAAGCATAGAATATGAATTTTTACAAAATATTTCATTTGAACTTTTAGATGACTGCAATAATTCAAGTTCAAAAAAATCACGCTGCAAAAATCTAATAGCTTTACGTGCTGATGATATTAATAATGTTGTAAGAGGTTGCATATAATTAACTTTTTACTCTCTCAACAAAACTAACATCCTCTGTTTTAACTAATATTTTTTCACCAATTGTCAAATAGGATGGTACCATAACTTTAACCTTATTGTGAAGAATTGCAGGTTTATAAGACGATGTCACAGTTGAGCCTTTAATTACAGGATCTGTATTAATAATAGTACATATAATTGTTTGAGGTAGATCTATAGATATGGGCATATCTTCATAAAACTCAACAAATAACATCATATTATCTTCAAGAAATAAAATTTTATCATCCATAATTTTAGAATTTATCGATATTTGTTCAAAATTATCCATATCCATAAGAATTAAATTATTATCTTCAATGTATAAAAATTGATAATCTTTTCTTTCTAATTGAACTCTTGTGACATGATCAGAAGAACTAAAACGTTCATTTAACTTATTTCCAGTTTTGATGTTTTTCATCTCAACTTGTACATAAGCAGGTCCCTTACCAGGTTTTGTATGAACTGGAGTTTTAGCAACTGACCATAATTCATCCTTGTATAATAATATATTACCAGCTCTAATAGAATTTGCTGAAATTTCCATAAATATTACCTATTAATTAAAGCTATATTTCTTCATCTATTTTTGTTTTTAAAGCTAACTGACGCATCATGTTCATATAATGTCCTGTTCCTGCAGGAATTAATCTTCCTACAATAACATTTTCTTTCAATCCTTTCAACCCATCAATTTTACCTGCTATTGAAGATTCAGTTAAAACTTTTGTTGTTTCTTGGAATGAAGCGGCAGAAATAAATGATCTAGTGTGAAGAGATGCTTTTGTAATACCTTGTAATACAGGTTGACTAATAGCTGGTTTGAGTCTATTCTCTACAAATTTTCTATTAATTTCTGCAAATTCACGATAATCAAGTTTATCTCCAACTAAAAGAGTAGTTTCTCCTGAATCAACGACTTCTACTTTTTGAAGCATTTGCCTAATTACAACTTCTATATGTTTACCATCAATTTTTACACCTTGTAAACGATAAACTCCTTGTATTTCTTGAACCATATATGATGCTAAAGCTTCAATACCAAGAACTTTTAATATATCTTGTAACACAGGATTACCATCAATCAACATATCGCCTTTTTGAACAATATCCCCTTCATTGACAACAACATGTTTACCCTTTGGTACCATATATTCAATTGGTTCTACTCTATCATCAGAATTTATTAATATTCGTCTTCTAGATTTATAATCTTTGCCAAATTCAATTCTACCGTCTATTTCAGCAATTACTGCATAATCTTTAGGTTTACGAGCTTCAAATAATTCAGCAACTCTAGGTAAACCACCAGTAATATCCTTTGTTTTTATAGATTCTCTCGGAATACGAGCCAATATATCACCAGCAGAAACAAAAGCACCATCTTCAACTCTTAATACAGCATCGACTGGAATATAATATCTAGCTTCTATACCATTTGTTAGTAATATATTGCTACCATCTTCATTCAATATATGCATACGTGGACGAAGAGCTGCTCCTCTTGAATATTGCTTTGATTCAATGATTACTTTACTTGCAATGCCTGTCGCTTCATCTGTAACTTCTCTAACAGAAACACCTTCAGTCATATCTTTAAACTGCACAATACCAGATACTTCTGTTATAATTGGTATAGTATATGGATCCCATTCAACAAGTTTTTGCCCCTTCTTAACAAAAATACCATCATCTGTAATTAATCTTGCTCCATAAGGTACCTTATGTTTTGCCTTTTCATTGCCTAAAATATCAATTAATATTAACTCACACATTCTACTCATGACAACCATACGTCCGGTAGAATCTACAACAATATTACGTCCAACAAGTTTAATTTTAGCATCATATGATGCTTCAATAGAAGATATCTCAGATCCCTTTGTAGCTGTACCTCCAATGTGGAAAGTACGCATAGTAAGTTGAGTACCTGGTTCACCGATAGATTGAGCTGCAATAACACCAACAGCCTCACCAACTGATACAAGAATTCCACTTGCCAGGTCACGACCATAACATTTTGCACAAACCCCTTCTGTTATTTCGCATGTGAGAACTGAACGTACAAAGATTGAATCAATACCTGCAATTTCTATTTGTTCCAATTTTTCTTCATCAATTAATTCAGCTGATTTTATTATAAGTTCTTTATTTATAGGGTTATATACGTCAACAGATACAGTTCTACCAAGAATTTGATCAGCTAAAGATACTGAAACCTCACCTGCATCTATAATTGTTTTAATCTCAATAGATTTTGTAGTATTACAATCTATTTCAGTAACTATACAATCTTGCGCTACATCCACCAATCTTCTAGTTAAATAACCAGAATTTGCAGTTTTAAGAGCTGTGTCAGCAAGTCCTTTACGAGCACCATGTGTAGAATTAAAATATTCAAGTACTGTTAAACCTTCACGGAAATTTGATATTATAGGAGTTTCAATAATTTCACCAGAAGGTTTAGCCATTAAACCTCTCATACCAGCTAATTGTTTAATTTGTGCTGGAGAACCTCTAGCACCTGATGTTGCCATCATAAATATAGAATTAATTTTTTGATGCATAGGTCTATCATCTGTAGGTATTGCTGCTATTTCTTTCATCATGTCTGCAGCTACTCTGTCTGTACATTTAGACCAAATGTCAATTAATTTATTATATTTTTCACCATATGTAATTAATCCATCAGAATATTGCTGTTCAAATTCTTTTGCTTCAACTAAAGTAGTATCAATATGCTGTTGTTTTGATTTTGGAACAACCATGTCATCCATACCAAATGATATACCAGATGTACATGCATATTTAAATCCCAGTTTCATTAATTGATCGGCAAATAAAACTGTTGCTTTTTGTCCGCAATGTCTATACACAAGATCAATAATACCAGAAATATCCTTTTTATTACTAGTTTTATTAATAATTTGAAAGTCAAGTTTTGGAGATTTTGGTAATAACTCAAACACAATAATCCTACCAGGAGTTGTATCAAAAATATTTGATATCATTTCTCCTTTATAATTCATTACATTACAACGATATTTTATTTTTGAATGAATTGTAATTACATTATTAAATAAAGCATGTTCTATTTCAGCTATATCACCAAATATCATGCCTTCACCTGGTTGATTATCAAAAGATAAAGTCAAATAATGAATACCTAAAACAATATCTTTATCAGGGACAATAATCGGACGTCCATTCGCTGGACTTAAAATATTATTAGTAGACATCATTAATACACGACATTCAAGTTGTGCCTCTATTCCTAGTGGTACGTGCACAGCCATTTGGTCACCATCAAAATCCGCATTAAATGCTGCACATACTAAAGGATGGAGTTGTATAGCTTTACCTTCAGTTAAAACTAGTTCAAAAGCTTGAATACTTAATCTATGTAAAGTTGGAGCTCTATTTAATAACACAGGATGCTCTCTTATTACTTCGGCAAGCACATCCCAAACTTCTGGTTTTTCAGCATCCACCATTTTTTTTGCAGCTTTAACTGTAGTTGCAATTCCGTATAATTCTAATTTTGAATAAACAAATGGTTTAAACAATTCAAGAGCCATTCTCTTAGGTAAACCACATTGATGTAGTTTGAGTTCAGGACCAACAACAATAACCGATCTACCTGAATAATCTACCCTTTTTCCTAGAAGATTTTGTCTAAAACGTCCCTGCTTACCTTTAAGCATGTCACTTAAAGACTTAAATGGTCTTTTATTATTATTTTTTACAACTTTAATACGACGCCCATTATCAAATAAAGCATCAACAGATTCTTGTAACATTCTTTTTTCATTACGAATGATGATATCTGGAGCTCTTAGTTCTATAAGTCTTTTTAAACGATTATTTCTATTAATTACTCTTCTATATAATTCATTTAAATCTGAAGTAGCAAATCTTCCGCCATCTAGCATTACAAGAGGTCTAATATCTGGTGGAATTATTGGTAAAACATTAATAATCATCCATTCTGGTTTATTATCAGAATCAAGAAAATCATCAACTAACCTTAAACGTTTAATATATTTTTTCTTTTTTATTTCTGAAGAAGTAGATGCAAGTAAAGATTGTAATTCTTTTTGGATAGAAACTAAATCAAGTTCTGCAAGCATTTGTTGAACAACTTCTGCGCCTGTTGAGACTGTAAAATTATCTTCACCATATTTATCTTGCGCTAATTGCAGAGCTTCTTCTGTTAAAAACTCATTTTTTTGTAAAGCTGATAAACCAGGATCTGTAACTACATAATTTTCAAAATACAAAACTTTTTCCAAATCTTTCATTGTAATATCAAGCAATGTGCTGATTCTAGATGGCAATGATTTTAAAAACCAAATATGAGCTACTGGTGCTGCAAGTTCCACATGGCCCATACGTTCACGGCGCACACGTGAAGTAGTTACTTCTACACCACATTTTTCACAAGTCACACCACGATATTTCATTCTTTTATATTTGCCACAAAGACACTCAAAATCTTTTACTGGCCCAAAAATTCTAGAGCAAAACAACCCTTCTTTTTCTGGTTTAAATGTACGATAATTGATTGTTTCTGGTTTTTTTACTTCACCAAATGACCATGAGCGTATTTGATCTGGACTTGCTATATTAATCCTTATTTGATCAAACTCTTGAGAATTACCCAATTGTCCGTAAACATTCACCGTTCCTGTCATAATTTTCCCTAACTATTATATATTGCCTATCATATATTTGTTTATTTCATCTAACATTGTTACAAAATTTGTATCATTGATTATAATTAAAAGTCTATTTTAATACAGAATCTTCTAATTTAACATTTAAACATAATGATCTTAATTCTTTTATCATAACATTAAATGATTCAGGTATACCTGATTCAAAACTAGTTTCACCTTTAACTATAGATTCAAAAATCTTAATTCTTCCAACGACGTCATCAGATTTCACAGTTAACATTTCTTGAAGAGTATAAGCAGCACCATATGCCTGCATAGCCCAAGTTTCCATCTCTCCGAATCTTTGTCCACCAAAATTAGATTTTCCTCCTAAAGGTTGTTGAGTTACTAAACTATAAAAACCTGTTGAACGTGCGTGAATTTTATCATCAACAAGATGCGATAATTTCAATATATATTTATATCCTACTGTAACATCTCTATCAAAATATTCACCAGTTCTACCATCAATTAATGGAACTTGTCCTGATTCATTCTCTGATGCTAGTCTTAACATATCTTTAACATCTTTTACTTTTGCGCCATCAAATACTGGTGTTGCAAAATATACGCCTTTTTCTGTAATATCTTTACATAAATGCAGTAAATCTTCATTTGAAATATCATCAATATTACTAATTGAAGAATTAGTGCCAAAAATCTCTTTTAAGAAATTTTTAATAACAGTAAAATCAATATTAGCATCTTGATATTCATCTAAAAGATTATGTAATTTTTTACCTAAAGCAACAGAAGCCCATCCTAAATGGGTTTCAAGTATTTGTCCAATATTCATACGTGAAGGTAAACCAAGAGGATTTAAAACTATATCTATAACTGTACCATCTGGTAAAAATGGCATATCTTCTTCTGGTAAAATACGTGAAATAACACCTTTATTACCATGTCTTCCAGCCATTTTATCGCCTGGTTGTAATTTATGTTTAGTTGCTATAAATACTTTTACAATTTTCAATGCACCTTGCGGTAAATCACTTCCAGTTTGAAGTTTTTCTACTTTATGTGAAAAACTTTTATTCAACGTATTTTTATGAGTTTCATATTTATTCTTGATCTGCTCTATCTCATTCATAATAGAAATATCATCAACTACAAGCTGCCATAATTGTCCTTTCGAAAGATTTTTTAAAATTTCTTTTGTAACAATATTTGCAGACTTAACAGATTTAGGGCCACTAATGATAGTTTTATTAATTAAAATATCCCTTAAATGACTATATACAAAATGTTCAATTATCTTGAGTTCATCATCTCTATCTTTACTTAATTTTGCAATTTGTTGTTTTTCGATTGATAAAGCACGCTCATCTTTTTCAATTCCTCTACGAGCAAAAACCCTTACATCAACTACAGTACCGGTAACACCCGGGGGAACATGAAGAGATGAATCATGAACATCAGATGCTTTTTCACCAAAAATTGCTCTAAGTATTTTTTCCTCAGGTGTCATTGGTGATTCGCTTTTTGGAGTTACCTTACCAACAAGTATATCACCAGATTTAACCTCTGCACCAACATAAACAATTCCTACTTCATCTAAATGACGTAATGCATGATCACTAACATTTGGAATATCTCTTGTAATTTCTTCAGGTCCAAGTCTTGTATCTCTAGCAACTAATTCAAATTCTTCAATATGAATTGATGTGAATATATCATCTTTTACTATACGTTCAGAAATTAATATTGAATCTTCGAAATTGTAGCCATTCCATGGTAAAAATGCTAATAATACATTACGGCCTAAAGCAATCTCACCATTATCCATAGATGGACCATCTGCGATAACATCACCTTTTTTAACAATAGATCCTGGGTGAATTAAAGGTCTTTGATTAATACAAGTATTGTGATTAGATCTTTTAAATTTTAGTAAATTATAAATATCTACACCTGATGAACCATAATCCTTCTGATTTGTAGTTCGTACAACTATTCTAGTAGCATCAACTTGTTCAACTATACCATCATTTAATGCAATCACAGCTGCACCAGAATCTTTAGCAACAATAGCTTCTATACCAGTACCAACAAGAGGAGCATCACTTTTAATCAAAGGAACAGCCTGCCTTTGCATGTTTGAACCCATAAGAGCTCTGTTTGCATCATCATTTTCCAAAAATGGTATAAGTGATGCAGCTACAGAAACAACCTGCATAGGAGCAACATCAATAAAATCTACCTCATTTGGTGAAACCATTGCAAAATTACCATTATCTGTCCTACAATTGATTAATTCTTCTAATAATTTACCATTATTATCAACTGTTTCAGTAGCTTGCGCAATTTTATATTTTGATTCCTCTATTGCTGATAAATATATAACTTCATCAGTAACAATACCATTCACAACTTTACGATATGGGCTCTCAATAAAACCATATTGATTAATTCCTGCATAAGTTGCTGTTGAATTAATTAAACCAATATTTTGCCCCTCTGGTGTTTCAATAGGACAAACACGTCCGTAGTGAGTTGGATGTACGTCTCTTACATTAAAGCTTGCTCGTTCTCTACTTAAACCGCCAGGTCCAAGTGCAGAGAGTCTTCTTTTATGTGTAATTTCAGACAATGGATTTGTTTGATCCATAAACTGAGATAATTGAGAAGTAGTAAAAAATTCTTTTACAGAAGCAACTAATACTTTAGAATTGATTAAATCATAAGGCATGACTGTATCAGGTTCAACAGATGACATTTTTTCTAACACAGCTTTTGCCATGCGAACCATTCCTATTCTAAATTGGTTTTCTATCAATTCTCCAACTGATCTAACGCGCCTATTTCCTAAATGATCTATATCATCTACAGCTCCATTACCATTTTTTAAAGAAACTAAAAATTTAAGCATATATTTTAAATCTTCAGAGGTTAAAACAGTAGTATTACTGTCTAAATTTATATTTAAACGTGAATTAATTTTTATACGCCCAACTTCTGAAAGATCATATCTTGTAGAATCAAAAAATAAACTGTAAAATAATCCTTTAGCAGCTTCTATATTAGGAGGCTCGCCAGGTCTTAATACTCTAAAAATATCACTTAAAGCAGAAGCTGTATCTAAATTTTTATCAGCAAACAAAGTATTTCTAATGTCTGGTGTAACATATTGGTTAATTGCTAATACTGAAATATTTTTTATTTCGAGTTTATTAATAATATCTAAAATCTCTGGAGTTATTAATTCACCAACTGGTGCCATAATTTCTCCTGTTAGATTATCTATTAAATCTGCAGCTAAAAATTTATCTATTAAATATTCGTTATTAACTAAAATATTTTTTAATCCATCGCTAGCAAATTTTTTAGCTATACGAGGTGTAATTTTTTGTTCAGCTTTAAGAATCATTTTACCAGTATCGGCATCTACTAAATCATGCGTTAATTTATGAGCTATAATAGATTCGGCTAGGAACATAGTAGACCAGGATTCTGATTGTTTTGTATATTCAATTGAATCATAATAGAATTTTATTATCTCATTAGTGGTCATGCCTATAGCACGTAACAATGTAGTTGCATATAATTTTCTTTTTCTATCAATTCGAAAATATAAAATATCTTTTGAATCAAACTCAAAATCAAGCCAAGAACCACGATAAGGTATTATTCTAGCCGAATATAAAAATTTACCAGACGAATGAACCTTTCCTTCATCATGATAAAAGAATAATCCAGGAGACCTGTGCATTTGAGATACTACTACTCTTTCGGTCCCATTAATAATGAAAGTACCATTCTGTGTCATGAGTGGTATATCACCCATATATACTTCTTGTTCTTTCAAACTTCTTAGTTCTCGTTTAAGATTATCTGAATCAACATCCCATATACTCAAACGCAAAGTAACTTTTAAATGAGCTGCATAACTGAGACCTCTCTGATTACACTCATCTACATCATACTTAGGACTGTCGAATTCATATTTAACAAACTCAAGAGTTGCAACGCCTGATGGTTCTGATATCGGAAAAATTGAATTAAATACAGCCTGTAACCCTTTTCTTGATCTTTCTTTTTCAGGAGTATCAAACTGCAGAAAATCATTATATGATTTTTTTTGTACTTCTATTAAATTTGGTATAGAAGCAACTAAATTTATCTTACCAAAATTTTTTCTTACACGTTTAGTGAACATCATATAATTTTCCAATTATTTATATCTCTTTAACAATTACATTGAATACATGGATAGACTACCATATATATGCGTTATAAACCTTATCATATCATGAGGAAACAATTTAAAATCAATAGATAATTGATTAGACGATTAATATAAAATAAAATTTGTTTTAAAAATAACAATGTCAACATTTCTAATGAAAATATTATTTACATATAAAGCTTCCAATTTTATATAAATATTATTAATGTATTAACTCTTGAATTTTCGTAATATCATTTCATAATCAAGCTATTTTAAATTGACAATTTATGATTGATATTGCTTATATAATTACAAAATGTTTCGCAAAGTTTTTACAAAAACAATATATTTTATTATTCAAAGGAGTCAATAATATTTTATTCACTCCTTTAAATATTTATTTTATTTCAACCTTAGCACCAGCTGCTTCTAATTTAGCTTTAGCTTCTTCAGCTACTGTTTTATTAACATCTTGTAAAACAGCTTTAGGAGCCGCATCAACAATTGCTTTAGCTTCAGTTAAACCGAGATTTGTAATTTCACGTACAACTTTTATAACATCTATTTTTTTCTCACCAAAAGATACTAATGTAAGAGTAAATGATGTTTTTTCAGCAACTTCTTCTGTTGAAGGAGCTGCAACAGCCATAGCCATTACAGGAGCATTAGCTGTAACCCCCCATTTTTCTTCAAGAATCTTAACAAGTTCAACAGCTTGTAATAATGTTAATGAAGATAATTCTTCCGTAATTTTTTCTAAATTTGTCATAATCTTATCTTTATGTTAAATAGTTTAATTAATTTTATCTTTATCTGTAAAAGCAGCTATTACTCTAACGACTTGAGTTACAGGAGCTTGTACAATTTTTGCAATATTCGTAGCTGGAGCAAGTAATGTTGCAAGTAATTTAGCGCGCATTTCATCAAATGAAGGTAGTGTAGCAATAATATTAACATCAGAACTATCTACAACCTTATTATCAATAATTGCACCAATTATTTTTAACTTATTATTATTTTTTGCAAATGTTACTAAAGCTTTTGCAACAGCAACTTGATCATTTGAATATGCAATAGCAGTAGGACCTGAAAATAAACGAACAGCTTCACTATTGTCTGAATTTTTTGCAGCAATTTTAGATAAAGTATTCTTGACTATTTTCAATCCTCCGCCAACAGCTTTCAATTCATTTCGCAAATTACTCAACTGACTAACAGTGAGACCGTGATAATGCGTAACTATCAAAGATGCAGAATTTTTACAAATATTCTCAATATCTTTAATAGATTCTTGCTTCTCTGTTCTTAACACTTTCTTTCTCCTTATACTATTACGATACGCTTGCTAAATCTATCTTTAGAGACACGCCCATACTAGATGATAAATATATAGCTTTTAGATAATTACCTTTTGCGCCACTAGGTTTTGCTTTTATTACCGCTGCTACAAATGCCTTCACATTTTCATGCAAATTTTTAATTGAAAAAGATAATTTACCAATACCTGCATGAACTATCCCTTTTGACTCAGCGCGAAACTCAACCTGACCATTTTTTACATTTTTTACAGCATTCTGTATATCATTTGTTACCGTACCTAATTTAGGATTAGGCATCAAACCTTTAGGCCCAAGTATTTTTGCAATAGCACCTATAGAAGGCATCATATCAGGGGTAGCTATACATACATCAAAGTTAATTTTACCAGATTTTATTTCATCTATTAAATCACCAGATCCAACAATATCAGCACCAGCAGCTAAAGCTTCTGAAATTTTAGTTTCATCTTTACATATTACAGCAATTCTTATGTTTTTACCAGTGCCAGCAGGTAATAAGACTATCCCTCTTACAGTTTGGTCTGAATGTCTTGGATCAACACCTAGTTTTACATTAATATCTAAAGTTTCATCAAACTTTACAAAGGAGAATTCTTTAAGATTTTCTAAAGCTTCAGTCACATTATAATATTTAGTTGACTCAATTTTTGTTCTAGCAGATCTAATTTTTTTTCCGCCTTTAAATTTATTTATTTCAAGTACCATATTTAATTACCATCAACAACAATTATACCCATAGATCCTGCAGTACCACATATCATTTTGGTAGCAGAAGCAAGATCATTCGTATTTAAATCTTTCATTTTTTCTTTTGCAATCATTTCACAATCAGCCATAGTGACAGTACCAATATGAGCTTCTTTTTTAGTAGCTGAAGCACCTTTAGATATTTTTGCACATTGTTTCAAATAAAATGAAGCAGGAGAAGTTTTCATAACAAAGGTAAAACTATTGTCTTCATAAACAGATATTACCACTGGAATTGGAGTTCCTAGCTCTTTTGATTGTGTTTGAGCATTGAAAGTTTTACAAAATTCCATTATGTTAAGTTTTTTCTGCGCTAAAGCAGGTCCTATAGGTGGTGAGGGATTAGCCTTACCAGCACCTATTGTTAGATTAATGTAACCAGTGATTTTTTTTGCCATTTAACACTTTCCTCAACTTAAATATATTTATTATTCAAACATTTAAACATTTTTCTTTACTTGAGCAAAACCAAGCTCAATAAGAGTTGCCTTACCAAAAATAGATATTGAAACTCTCATCTTAGATTTTTCATAATCAACATCTTCAACAATACCAACAAAAGTTTCAAATGGACCATCTGTTACCACAACGCCTTGTCCAATTTCATATAATTTAGCATTCTTTGCTCCAATTTCTTCTGCCTCAAGACCTTTAAAAATAGCTTCAGCTTCCTTATCTGTTAATGCTTTAGGCGAAAGTTTACCACCTAAAAAACCACCGATTTTTGTAATGTTTTTTACAAAATGCCAAGATTCTGGTGTCATTTTCATTTTTATTAACACATATCCAGGCATGAATTTTTTCTCTAGAATAACGGTCTTTCCACGTTTTATTCCCGATACTTCAATAGTTGGAACTACTATGTCCTCAAAAAATTCAGACATAGAATGTTTTGCTACTTGTTCAAGTATCATTTGCTTTATACGTTTTTCCGATCCAGATAATGTGTAAACAACATACCATCTAGCAACAATTTCTTCTAACACTATATCTCTATTTCCCAATATTTAGTAATATTTGCATTATATTATGTATGCCATAGTCTAAAAATAAACATGTGACACTAAAAACAAAAACCGTAAACACAACTATACCAGTAGAAATAATCATTTCCTGGCGATTAGGCCATGTTACTTTTTGAGTTTCTTGCTTTACTTGTTCAAAAAATCTATAAATTTTATTTATATTCATATCTATAATTCAATAAAGTAATGTTACACTTACAAAATTTTTGGCAGGAGCGACAGGACTTGAACCCGCAACCGCTGGTTTTGGAGACCAGAACTCTACCAATTGAGCTACACTCCTTCACACTAAAAATGATACAACTATACTATATTTATATATTTGAATCAAAATAGTGAATTACTTTCAATTTAAAATATTTAATATTTTCTAGAAAGTCAATTTATAATTCTTATTATTTAACATTTAACATAAATTAAATCATTTTATTTTTACAAATATATTATAAAATGCTAAAATATCTATAATTTCAAATTTTTCAAAACTAAAAAATTAATTGTTCAAATTGATATTCATTTCTATTAAATCAGTAAATTAAAATTAATTTTTATATACAACAATTTTTTTACTATATTATTCTACTTTTTAGATTTCACAGTTTCTGCTATATGAGTAGGAACTTGATCGTAATGAGAGAATAACATACTATATTGAGCTCTACCTTGTGATAAAGATCGTAAACTATTAACATAACCAAACATCTGTGCTAGTGGAACATTAGCCACAACAACTTGTGCATTACCTCTTGGATCCATACTTTGTACTTGCCCCCTACGTGAATTTAAATCACCTATTACATCACCCAAATATTGGTCAGGTGTAACAACTTCAACCTTCATTATAGGTTCTAATAATTTAGGAGTTGCTTTAGGCATAGCTTCTCTAAAAGCTGCTTTTGCTGCAATTTCAAATGCAAGTACACTAGAATCAACATCATGAAATGAACCATCTATCAATGTTGCTTTAAAGTCTATCATAGGATATCCAGCTATAATACCTGTATCTTTTATTGCATTCAAGCCTTTTTCTACACCAGGTATAAATTCTTTAGGTATAGCACCTCCAACAATTTTACTTTCAAAGGAAAAACCAGCTCCTGTTTCTTGAGGTTCAAATTTAATCTTTACTCTAGCAAATTGTCCAGCGCCACCAGATTGTTTCTTATGAGTATAGTCAATATCAGTTGAAGATGTAATTGTTTCACGATAAGCAACTTGCGGTGCGCCAACATTTGCTTCCACCTTAAATTCTCTACGCATACGATCTACAATAATATCTAAATGTAGTTCACCCATACCTTTTATCACTGTTTGTCCAGTTTCCGGATTAGATGAAACTCTAAAAGATGGATCCTCTGATGCGAGTCTAGATAAAGCAAAAGACATTTTTTCTTGATCAGATGTTGTTTTTGGCTCTATTGCAAGTTCTATAACTGGATCTGGAAAATCCATCTTTTCTAAAATTACTTGATTTTCAACGCTACATAATGTATCACCAGTTGTAGTATCTTTAAGACCTGCAAATGCTACAATATCTCCAGCACTAGCAACTTTTATATCTTCTCTTTCATTAGCGTGCATTAACAACATTCTGCCAACACGTTCTTTTTTATTTTTAATACTATTCATTACTGTAACACCACAAGTAATAGTACCAGAATATATTCTTACAAAGGTTAATGACCCAACAAATGGATCTGTCATTACTTTAAATGCTAAAGCTGCGAATGGTTTTGTTTTAGAAATTTCAAAATCACATTCTTCTGCACTATCAACATCTATTCCTTTTACGGTTTTAATATCTGCCGGTGAAGGAAGATAATATATAACAGCATCAAGAAGTGGTTGCACACCTTTATTTTTAAACGCACTACCACATAATACAGGAACAAAAGCACCTTGTAATGTTCCAAGTCTTATACAAGACCTAATCTCTTCTTCTGTAATTTCAATGTTTTCAAGATGTTTTTCCATAATATGATCATCTATTTCAGAAACCATATCAAGTAGAGTTTGTCTATATTTATTGGCTAATTCTTTCATCTCTTCTGGAATATCTTGATCAAAATATTCAGCTCCGAGAGATTCATCTTTCCATACAACAGCTTTCATAGACACTAGATCTATAACGCCTTTAAAATTTTCTTCAATTCCTATAGGTAATTGAATGACAAGTGGTTTTGCACCAAGTCTATCAATAATCATACTAACGCATCTATAAAAATCTGCTCCCATACGATCCATTTTATTA
Organism: Rickettsia conorii; assembly: GCA_020726135.1. Taxonomy (GTDB): domain Bacteria; phylum Pseudomonadota; class Alphaproteobacteria; order Rickettsiales; family Rickettsiaceae; genus DYTE01. The sequence goes on along the minus strand of DYTE01000006.1, from coordinate 37,819 downwards.
ACGAAGCACATTCTAGGAACATTATATTTATCAGCTTGCCGCCATACAACTTCAGACTGAGGCTCAACCCCAGCTACACCATCAAACACAGCTACCGCACCATCAAGCACACGTAATGAACGCTCTACTTCTATGGTAAAGTCAACGTGACCAGGTGTATCAATAATATTGATAGTTTTATCCATCCATTTACATGTTGTTGCAGCAGAGGTAATAGTAATTCCACGTTCCTGTTCTTGAGCCATCCAATCCATGGTGGCACCACCTTCATGAACTTCACCAATTTTATATGATTTTCCAGTATAATATAATATACGTTCAGTAGTAGTAGTCTTGCCAGCATCAATATGAGCGCAAATTCCAATATTGCGTATATTATCTAAATCGTTATTCTCTGACATATATTACCTTGCCTGCATCATTTTAGGGTTAAGATGTGAAAAAGCTTTATTAGCCTCAGCCATTTTATGTGTATCTTCTTTTTTCTTCACAGCTGCGCCTCTATTATTAGAAGCTTCATATATTTCTTCTGCTAATTTATCATCCATCGATTTTTCTGAACGAGTAATTGCCTTTAATATAATCCAACGACAAGCAAGTGCTTCACCTCTCTCCTCTGCAACTCTCGAAGGGACTTGGTAATTAGCTCCACCTACCCTTACTGATATAACTTCTAAATAAGGTTTTACATTTTGCATTGCAAGAGAAAAAGTTTCAAAAGAACCAACTTTATATTTTTTTTCAATTTTTGATAAAGCTGAATATACTATTTTTTCTGCTAATTTCTTCTTTCCATCTTTCATTACATTATTAATGAATCTGCTAAGTAAAACACTATTATATCGCATTTCAGGAATTATTATTCTTTTTTCCGCGGAGTGACGACGTGACATTAATATACCATCTTTAATTTATATCATTTACTTCTTTTTCACCGCAACCACTTTGGCTGAAGTACCGTAACGGGATCGTCCTTGTTTTCTACCTTTTACACCTTGTGTGTCATATGCACCACGTACTATATGATATTTCACACCTGGAAGATCCGGGACTCTACCACCTCTAACTAAAACTGTGGAATGTTCTTGCAAATTATGTCCTTCCCCTGGTATATAAGCATTAACTTCCTTTCCATTAGTAAGTCTAACCCTAGCTATTTTTCTTAAGGCAGAATTAGGCTTTTTAGGTGTAACAGTTTTTACCTGTAAACAAACTCCCTTTAAAAACGGATTACCTTCCAAAGCTGGAGATTTTGATTTGTAAACTTGAGGCTTGCGTCCAAAACGCACTAATTGATTATTTGTTGGCATTAAATAATTACCTTACTTTTAAATAAATTTAAATATTTGAATTTTGTATATATTTTACAAAACTCAATAGCAGCAAATATTATAACTAATAAAACTAATATACAAAATCTATATGTTCCCAAGTATAAAATAACTTAGGAAAAATTCAAGACAAATATTAAATAATATGTTAAATATTAGTTCTCAATATATTTCTCACTAAAAACTATATAATAATTGATTTTCATATAAAATCAATAGCTGCATCAAGATGAAATAATATTTATATTCACATAGTTTATGAATATTTCTAAATTACTAGAAATAACTTCTATATTAACATTTTTTCTTTAAAGCTAAAACATTCATCTTTTGTAACAATTACATGATCATGGACAGATATATTAAAATTTTCACATGCACAAATCAATTTTATAGTCATATTTATATCATTTATTGAAGGATTAGATACTCCACTTGGATGATTATGTATAAGTATAATAGCGCTAGCATCATAAAGCAAAGCTCTTTTTACTATTTCTCTAGGATATATAGCAATTTCATCAATAGTGCCCTCTGATATTATTTCATCAACTATTATACTGTTTTTACTATTTAGAAATAAAACTCTAAATTGTTCAATTTTTAAATTGCCCATAGAAAATTTTAAATAATCAACCAAAGAAGACCATGAACTAATAACATCAATGTTTGTTATTTTTTGTTTCAAAATACGAGTAGATAATTCTCTAATTAAAGATAATATAACATATAATGATTCATTAGTTTCTGGAACTTCTAATAATATTTTTTTTGTTACATTAATCAAATTATTTAAATTATTAAAATGTTTTAATAAATCTTTTGCTAATGGTTTTACATCTTTTCTTGGAATTATAAAAAATAAAATTATTTCAATTAACTCATAATCAGAGATTGCTTTTTCATATCCCATGATCAACTTATTTTTCAAACGTTTTCTATGGCCAAAATAATGAGGATTTTCCTTTTTCATATAAATTTTAATTAGTTATATATAATGAGTTTGATAATTCATCAACCATGAGTATTATTTTATTGCGTAATTCAGGTGTTTTTATATCTTTCAATACATTAATTAAAAATTTAATATCATTAGTTAATGTTTTCTTTTCAAGGTTTTTCTTTATATTTTCTACTACATGAATTATATCATGCTTTGAATTTTTATCCATAATATTGATATTATCGAGTATATATTTTTCTCTATCTTCTGATAAAAGACCACTAGCATATAAATTTTTCTTTGATTCATGAGATGTAATATGAGTATTTTCGATAAAATAATTAATTGGCACTTTTAAACATTTAGAAAATAAATATAGTATACTACTAGGTAATACTGTATCTCCATTTTCATAACGTACTATTTCTTTAACAGTTATATCTACTGCATCTCCTAATTCTTTTTGACTTACACCTAGCATGATCCGTCTTGTGCGTAACCGTTCGCCTAAAAGAATATCAAAATCATCCTTTTTATCACAAAGTTTTTTATTCACGATAATTTTACCATATAATTAATTTTTATATTATTTACCAAGCATTTTCAATAATAATTGGCCATTTATATATATGAACAATAACAAGATCAAATCTTACCTCATAGTTCTTATATTTAGGGTTAGAAGATATAAAAATTTCAGCGGCATTTTTTATTCTTTTACGTTGTCTAAATGATAATATATATTTATCAAAATTTGAATTTCTTGCTTTTACTTCTATAAATACTAGTTTACTAGTACGCTCTGCTATTATATCAATTTCTCCAACATGATAGCGTTTTCTATGATGTAATATTTTATAAAATTTAAACAAATATATAATTATAGTAAAATATTCAGCTAATAAACCAAAATATTGTTTTTTCATAAAAAAATAATTTTTATATTTTAAGTTTAATTAAGCTTAATTTAACATATTTAAATAATAAAATATTTAACATAAAATCTGAATTTTTGCAATATGAAAAATCTAAAAACTTATAATAAAAATATAAAAACATAAGAAATAATATAATTTATGATTTACTAATTTTTAGTAGTGATATTGTAATTCTCTCTATATGAGATTAAATTTCTTAATAAATTTAATATTAATATTGAAAAAATTACTTCTTAATTTCACTAATCATTTAACTGTTAGAAACTAAATATATATAAATTATTACTGTTGTTTTTAAGTAACAATTTTTAAAAAATAATTTATATTTACTGATTTTAAATTGTAATTATTAAAATTAATGAATTTATCATTTTTTTATAAAAAAAACGTTAAAAATAATTAAATTATCTATTGTATTTTTTAAAAAACTATGATAGGTTCTACCTATAATTGTATTAAAAAATAATAATATGTTACTAAAAACCCTGATTATTAGTAATTCTTACTTGATATAAAATTTATACTGTTTATGTTGAATTTTAATATATCAAAGGATTACCAATATAAATTATATTATTAAACATAATACTAATATTAATGCACCTTAAGTTTAGACAAATTAAATAATATTAAATTACGAAGATATATATTTTAAATTTGTAATTTAATAAAATTAATGTATACAGTAATTAAATAAAGATTTAGATTTATTTTATAAATTTATTCTAATTATATTATTACATAAAGAAATTAATATTAAATAATTTAATATTAATATATTATTAAATTTTAAAAGTGGAAAAGCATGGCTAGAAAACATGATATTATAAAACAAATAGATACTTTTATTGGCGAAAAAATACATTCATTGAGACTGGCAAAGGGATTCTCTAGAAGTCAACTTGCTGAAAAAGTGGGTGTAACACATCAACAATTACAAAAATATGAAAAAGGTATTAATAGGGTATGTGCTGGTAGATTAGTATTAATTTCTAGAGCATTAGATAAAAATGTTGATTATTTTTATTTAGGTGTAGAAAACGCTAATGATACAAAGAAAATTCTAACACAACATCAACGTATGTGTATGGAAATGTCACGTAATTTTATGAAAATTCCAAATTTTGCAACTCAGCAAGCTATTAATAATTTAGTGAGATCTTTAGTTACAGAATCTGATACAAAAAAAGAAAATAATGATCTAGACAAAGAAAATGATTAAACTAATTAAGATAATGTAATTTTCTATAATTAAAATTAGTCAATTTTATTATGATAGTATAAGATTGCTACTTAAGATTATGACTTTCAAATTACATTAATTGATGAATAAACAGTGATTAGGTACATATTGACTCTATATGTTTTTTAACATATAATCTTTTATTAGTCTTTTTTGTTTAATTTATCAGTGTACCTTAAATGAGTAACTCTACTAGTTGTTCTACTGGCTGCTTTTCCTATATTAGGAAGATATTGTGGCCAATAGAATGGCATGAAAATAAGAAATTTTTACCGATGGCAGCAATGATGTTTTGCATATTGTTAAACTATTCAACTCTTAGATCAGTTAAAGATGGTTTTGTTGTAACAGAGATAGGGCCTGAATCTATTAGTTTTTTGAAGACATATGTAGTTCTTCCATCTGCTATAATCGCTATGATTATCTATGTAAAATTATGTAATATACTTAGTCAACAAAATGTGTTCTATACAATAATTACATTTTTTGTATCTTTTTTTGCACTTTTTGCATTTATCTTATATCCAAATCCAGAATTAGTTCACCCAGCTAAGGAAACAGTTGAGATTGCAGTACAAAATTATCCATTTTTTAAATGGTTTATTAAAATATTTGCATGTTGGGATTATGCATTATTTTATACATTTTCAGAACTTTGGGGAACTTTAGCTCTTAGTTTATTATTTTGGCAATTCGCAAACCAGATTACCAAAACAAATGAAGCGAAACGTTTCTATTCAATGTTTGGTTTACTTGCTAATTTTTCTTTACCTGTAACATCATTAATTTTAGCATATTTTTTAAATGAACAAACACAAATAGTGGCAAATCATTTAAAATTTATACCAATACTTATTATTATGATAGTAAGTGGTATTGTAATCATGTTATTATATGGATGGATGAATAAGAATGTTCTTACAGATCCAAATCTATATGCTGGCGCAGTTAGTGGTAAATCTAAAAAATCTAAAGTAAAACTTTCCATAGGTGAAAGTCTAAAAATGATTTTAACTTCAAAATATCTTGGTTTAATAGCAATGCTAGTAATATGTTACGGCGTTTCTGTGAATTTGGTTGAAGGTGTATGGAAAGCAAAAATAAATGAGCTTTATCCAACTAAAGAAGCTTATACAATGTATATGGGTCAATTTCAAGCTTATCAAGGTATTGCAGCTATCTTATTTATGATAGTTGGGAGTAATCTTTTAAGAAAATTATCTTGGAATACAGCAGCGATAATTACTCCATTAATGCTACTAATTACTGGTGCTGCATTTTTTGCTTTTATAATATTTGATAATGTTGTAGCAATGCACTTAACTGGCCTTATGACATCTGGACCATTAGTTGCTGCTGTAACAATTGGAATGATTCAAAATGTTTTAAGCAAAGCTACGAAATATTCTTTATTTGATTCAACAAAGGAAATGTCATACATACCACTTGATGATGAAATGAAAAGTAAAGGTAAAGCTGCTGTGGAAGTCATTGGAGGAAGATTTGGTAAATCAGGTGGCGGTATTATCCAATCAACTTTTTTCTTGGTTTTACAATTTGATTTTCCAACTGCAACACCTTATTTTGCAGGTATATTTTTTGTAATTATTGCAATTTGGTTATTAAGTGTACAAATGCTTGGTAAAGCATATAACGAGAAATTAGTTGAACAAAATTAAATATATTTGTTGAATATTTATATAATTTATTGCAAATTTTATTCAATTGTTATATAAGTTTCGTATAAATATAGTAACTTCAAACATAAAGGTGGGGTTTTCCTGCCTTTTTGTTTATTATAAAAATTCTAATAAATGTAAATTTAAAGATGAACCAAATAGTAGAAGAACAAATTTGCCAGTTAATAGAAAAAACACTAAATGATTTAGGATTTGCATTATGCCAAGTGAAATTAAAAAATAATACACCAAAAACACTTGAAATATTACTGGATAAACTAGATAATACAAGTCTTACTATAAGTGATTGTAAAGTGGCAAATTTTCATATATCAACTATTCTAGATGTAGAGGATCCAATCATTGGTAAATATTATTTAGAAGTTTCATCAAGCGGTCCTGATAGACCTATAATAAAATTTGAAGATTATAATCGTTTTGTTGGAAGAGAAGTTAATATAAAATTAAAAGAATTATTTAACGAAAAAACACGTTATATTGGTACTATAATTAAAGCTGAAGATGCTAATATATATTTAAATATTTTAGGAGATATTATTATCTTACCTTTTAATTTAATTAAAAAAGCATCATTAATTTTTACTGATGATATGTTTAGAAAATTATTAAAAAAATAATATCAATATTATTTGATAGTGAGTGTTTATGCTAAATGTTGCAAATATAGAAATATTACAAATTATCGATGCCGTCGCAAAAGAAAAAAATATCAGTAAAGATACTTTAATTAATGCTATGGAACAGGCAATCGCTGCTGCTGGGCGTAAAAAATATGGTAATGAGCATAATATACAATCTGAAATTAATAAAAAAACAGGTGAGATTATTTTATTTAGAATAATTAATGTTACATCAAATGTTGAAAATAGTTTTACAGAAATATCATTAAAAGATGCATTGTTAAAAGATCATACAATTAAGATTGGCGATGAAATTAGAGAATTATTACCATCTATAGAATTGGGTAGAGTTGCAGCTCAAACTACTAAGCAAGTTATTACTCAAAAAATGTTAGAAATAGATCGAGAAAAGCAATATAATGATTATAAAAGTAAAAAATATGATTTAGTTAATGGTACAGTGAAACGTATAGAATTAGGTGATATATTCGTTGATCTTGGTAGAACTGAAGCTATATTGAAGAAAAATCAAATTATTAAAGGCGAGTATTTTAAAATAAATGATAGAATAAAAGCATTTGTTCAAGATGTAAAACTTCAATCCAAAGGACCTCAGATATTTTTATCTAGAACTGATGATAAAATGTTAACCAAATTATTTGAATTAGAAGTTCCAGAAATATATGACAATATAATAGAAATAAAAGCAGTAGCTAGAGATCCTGGTTCTAAAGCTAAGATCGCTGTTTTTGCAGCAGATATTTCTGTTGATGCTGTTGGTTCATGCGTCGGTATAAAAGCATCTAGAGTAAAAGCAATTACTGACGAATTATGCGGCGAAAAAATAGACATAGTATTATGGAGTAATAATCTTGCTCAATTTGTTGTAAATGCACTAGCTCCTGCTGAAATTATTAAAATTATCATAGATGAAAATAAAAGAAAAGTTGATGCTATTGTGTCTCCTAATTTTTTAAGTATGGCTATAGGAAGAAAAGGACAAAATGTGCGTTTAGCATCTAAACTTACAGGTTGGAATATAGACGTTTTAACAGAAGATCAAGAATCAAAACGTAGAACTACTGAATTTAAAAATTCTACATCATTATTTATGAAACATTTAGATGTAGAAGAAATGATAGGTCAGTTACTATCTTCAGAAGGATTTACAACAATTGAACAATTGACAGAAGCTAGCGTAGAAACACTCAGTAATATAGAAGGGTTTGATATGGAAATAGCAGAAGAATTAAAAGATCGTGCTATGGAATATGTGAAAAGCAATGATGATCTGATTATTTCAAAATTAGAAGGTCTTGGAGTGGAACAAGAATTGATAGATATTTTAAATTTACCTGCAAATTCAATATTAAAATTAGCTGAATATGGTATTAAAACTATAGAGGATTTGGGTGAAGTAAAAATTTCTGAATTTAAAAAATTATTACCATCATCAAATTTAACAGATGAAGAGATAGAATTATTGATCAATAGTGCAAAATCATAATCTATTATTTAATAATATTATAAAAACTAATTTCTTAAAATCGTTTTGCGCATTTTAAATTAACATGACTATTGGTTGAATTAAGGTTTATTTCATGAATGATAAAAAAGACGATATAAAACAAACTAAACTTACGTTAGGCGGAACAAAATTGACGTTAAAATCTACAGGTAATATACATGGCCAAAATTTTGCAACAACTAAATCAAATACTGTAGTTGAAATAAAAAAAACACATTCAAATATTCGTCAAACGCCAAATATTCCGAATCAAACAAGTGATAATAAATCACAAATAGATGATGATTTTTGCAGAAGGCTTGCATTAATTAAAAATAAAAAAGCATCTGAAGCAGCTAATTTAACTGAAAATAAAACAATTTTTACTAAACTGGCGTTTGTAAATAAACGTAATAGTGAATTAATTGCTAAAACTGAGGATTTAGCATTTCATTGTGATGATGCAGTAACTAGTCATTCTAATGAAACAATCAATTTAGATGAAATAAAATCTACGAATGAAGAGCAAGTATTGACTACTTCTGATAATAACAAAGAGAAAATTACACCTATTATTGAAGAAATATTGCTACAAAAACAAACTCAGGATACAGTAACTAATGAAGATTTAGATAAAAAACCAATTGTTACACTAACTAAAGAAGAAACAAAACCTATAAAAGAATTAGTAGCTGAAAAATCATCTGATGTTAAAGCAATTCCAAAAGTAAAAACAGAAGAGTCTAAAAAATTAAAGAAAACTGATATTCTTCATTTACTTGACGCTGATGAAAATGATTTTCCTGAAAGAATGAAAAGTATAGCTTCCATAAAAAGAGCTAAAGAAAAAAGAAAATTATTAAAACAAAAACAAGAAAAAATATATAGAGAAGTTATAATTCCTGAAACTATTGCAGTCTCTGATTTGGCTAATCGTATGTCAGAAAGAGTTGCTGATGTAATTCGAGAATTGATGAAACTTGGTATTATGGCTAATATGTCACATGTCATTGATGCTGATATTGCTGAGATTATAGTAACAACTTTAGGTCATAGTTTTAAAAGAGTACAGGAATCTGATATTGAAAATATTTTATTAGAAGAAAATGATTCAAGTGACGATTTAAAACCTAGATCACCTGTAGTTAGTATTATGGGGCATGTCGATCATGGAAAAACTTCACTTTTGGATGCTTTAAAATCTACAGATATTGTTGCAACAGAAGTTGGTGGTATTACGCAACATATAGGCGCGTATGTAGTTCATATGAAAGATGGAAGATCTATTACTTTTATTGATACACCAGGCCATGAAGCTTTTTCTGAAATGAGAATGAGGGGTGCAAAGATCACAGATATTGTTGTATTAGTCGTAGCTGCTGATGATGGTGTAAAAACTCAAACAATTGAAGCAATTAACCATGCTAAAGCTGCTAAAGTACCAATAATTGTTGCTATTAATAAAATTGATAAAGCTGATATTGATATCAATAAAATAAAACATGAATTATTGCAATATGACTTAATCGCTGAAGAATTTGGTGGTGATGTAATGATGGTTGGCATTTCTGCGTTAAAGAAACTTAATTTAGATAAATTAGAAGAAACTATTTTATTACTTGCTGAGATGGAACAATTAACGTCTAATCCTACTGCTGCTGCATCTGGTGTAATTATTGAAGCAAAAATTGACAAGAATCAAGGAGTGATTGCTACAGCCTTAGTACAACGTGGTACTTTAAGAACTGGTGATATATTAGTAGCTGGTCATACTTATGGAAAGATTCGTAAAATGCGTGATGAAAGAACGCATGATGTTTTAAATGCTGGACCAAGTATGCCTGTTGAGATTTATGGCCTTAATACAGCACCAAGAGCTGGAGAATCATTTAATGTTGTAAAATATGAAAAACAAGCTAGAGATATAGCAGAATATAGAACTCGTCTTCACAAAGATAAACAATCTATAAAAACTACTACCAATATTGAAAATATGTTTAGTAAGGCTGCTGGTAAAAGTCTTACTAAAGATTTAACAATTATTATCAAAGGTGATGTTCAAGGGTCAATTGAAGCAATTGTACAAAGCCTAAATAAATTACCAAATTCTGAAATACATATAAGAATATTACATCAAGCTGTAGGAGCTATTTCAGAGTCAGACACTATGCTAGCTGCTACAACTAATTCTATTATTCTTGGTTTTAATGTCAGACCGAATAATGCAGCAGGACTTATTGCTGATAGAGAAAATATAGATATTAGATATTATTCGATTATTTACAATTTGATTGATGATGTTAAATTAATTATGAGTGGCATGCTTGCACCAATTATTAGAGAGCACTATATTGGTTCAGCTGAAATTAGACAAATATTTAATATTTCTAAAGTCGGAAAAATTGCTGGAACTTATGTTACTAACGGTATTATTAAAAAAGGAGCTGGTGTACGATTATTACGAGATAATATAGTAATACATGAAGGAAAACTTAAAACATTAAAACGTTTTAAAGAAGAAGTTAAAGAAGTGCGTGAAAATTTTGAGTGTGGTGTTGCATTCGAGAAATATGAAGATATTAGAGAAGGAGACGTACTTGAAGCATTTGAAATTATAGAAGAAAAAAGACAAATATTATAAATTATATGGCAATAATATGAAAGTTTTAAAAACAAATAATGTTAGGCAACAAAAATTCTCTTCCTTAATTCATGTAGCATTAGTTGAAGTCCTTAGAAAAGCTAAACGACTTGATAAGTTATTATTGGAATCTCCTGTAACAATTACGCGTGTCGTAGCTTCTGCTGATTTAAAATTTGCTCGTTGCTATTTTATACCTTTTAATACAAATATAACAATCTCTGATTTAGAAAAATCATTAAATCGTTCTAAAAATTCTATTAGATCTGCTATTACAGAGAAAATTCAAATGAAATATTCACCTGATTTATTATTCTATTATGACGAAACATTTGAAAATGCAACTAATCTAGATCTTTTACTAAAACAAATTAATACCGATATAAAGACTGATTAATCTATCTTGATATTTAATATAATTAGTTTACAATCTTTATAAATCAAAATTTAAAAAATAAAAGGAATTTATTATTTATGTCAGAAAGTCTTAAAGAAAAAGATCAAATAACACAAGAACTTACAAAAAAATCTTATGATAATTATCCGTATGTTAGTTATCCTTTTGCCTCAACACATCCATATCATTTAATGACATTGGCTAAATTATTTGGTTTAAACACAGAGCCTGTTGAAACAGCGAGAATATTGGAAATTGGCTGTGCAGCTGGTAACAACATATTGCCATTAGCAGTTTCATATCCTAAAGCTCATATTGTTGGAATTGATCTATCAAAAGTACAAATAGATGAGGCCAATAAACAAAAAGAATCATTAAAATTAGATAATATAGAATTTCATGCAATCTCCATTACAGATGTAGATGATACATTTGGTAAGTTTGATTATATAATATGCCATGGTGTATTTTCATGGGTTCCAGAATCTGTAAGAGAAAAAATATTAGAAGTATGTAGTAAAAATCTTTCAGATAATGGTTTAAGCTATATCAGTTATAATACTCTTCCTGGATGGAATATGGTTAGATCTATTAGAGATATGATGGTCTACCATAGTCAAAATTTTGGTACAATACAAGAAAAAATTAATCAATCAAAATTATTACTGAAGTTTGTTGTTGATAGTTTAGAAGGTTCCAAATCTCCTTATGCAGAAATGCTCAGAAGTGAAACAGAATTACTATCAAGACAACAAGATTCTTATCTATGTCATGAGCATTTAGAAAGTACAAATCAACAATTTTACTTTCACGATTTTATGGCTATAGCAAATAAATATAAGCTACAATATGTTTCAGATACTAGCATTTCAAATATGTATCTTGGAAATATGCCGCCAAAAGCAGTAGAACATCTGAAAACTATTAATGATATAGTTAAAACAGAACAATATATGGACTTCATAACTAATCGTAGATTTAGATCAACAATTTTATGTCATCAAAATACGTCTATTAACCGTAATTTAAAAAATGAAGATATAGAAAAATTCTATTTGGCTCTGAATATTATTCCAGAAATTGAAGAAAAAAATATTGATTTTAATGCTCCTGAAGTAGTAAAATTTTATTATAACAATAATAAAGAAACTAACTTATCTACATCATCACCTTATATGAAAGCAATTTTATATAGTTTTGCAGAAAATGTAGGATATAATATTAGTTTTAATAAAATATGTGAAATTGCAAATAAGAAACTAGGTGCTCATCATTTGAATGAAATTCGCACAGAATTAATGAATAATGCAATGACTTTAGTATTGCAAGGTTATATTAATATTAGTGTTAATCCTTCATTTGAACATAATAAATGTAATATGGATTATCCACAAATGGCTAATAGTTTAATTGAATATCAAGTTCGTCATACTGATAATTTTTGGGTTACTAATGAAAAACATGAATTAATTGGAATTAGTATTTTTGAAAAATTCATGTTAAAAGCAATGAATGGCAAAGATGATAAAGAACAAATTCTTGAAAAATTAGTTTCTCATGTCTTATCTGGTGAAATGCTAATTCATAAAGATGAAGTTGCTGTAACTGAAAAAGAAGCTATAAAAACAGAAATTAGCGCTGCGTATGATGTTACATTGAAAAAATTTGTACAATCTTGGATTATTAAATAAATTTAATATCAAAATTTGGTTTTAAGATATAATGTTTTAAAACCAAATAAATATAATAAAAAAAATGCTTTATTATTTTAATAAAATATTATTTAATAATAAAATTCAAGCTATATTTTTGTTTCTATATAGTTTGTTTACTATTATTTCACTAATTACATATGATTCTTCAGATCCTTGCTTTAATATTGCTACAAAAAAAATACCCAGTAATTTATTTTCATATTTAGGCGCAACTTACTCTGATATTTTATTTCAAATATTTGGTATTAGTATTTTTTTAATGCCAATTTATCTAATTATTTGTAGTATTTTTATATATAAATATGGATATTATCGCTATTTTATATTAAGAATAATATTGATGATATGTTCATTAATATTAGTTTCAGTTTTATTAAGTAATTTTAAAATTTACTCTTTACCATTTAATAGTGGTGGAGCTGTTGGAACTTTAATTTTTGACTATATAGTTAATTTTTTCAAACTACTTTATATTAATCTATTTATTATTTTTAGTTTGATAATAATATATATAAAATATATATATAATTTAGCAAACATTATAGGACTAAATAATTTTATTAAAAAGATTTGTAATAAAATTAATTTTTTTAGCAAAAATAATAAAATTAGTAAACTTAGTTTGAAAAAAAAATCTCAAAAAATTCAACCTTCATTTTTTGATGAATCTAATAATAATATTGAAATAGTAAATTATGTAGAACAGGATATTACAGAATCTAATAATATTTTACCAAGATTGTCTAAAATTGTTAATTCTCTATTGAAAAAATCAATTAATAATAAATTAACTCAAGCTACTTATTCTATTCCTCCTATTGATTTACTAAAAATATCAAAAAAGCAAAATATAAAAGAAGAAAATGCAAATGAATTATTGGATATTTCTGAAAAATTACTTGATGTATTAAATGATTTTGGAGTTAAAGGACAAATTTTGAATATTCATTGTGGTCCTGTAGTTACATCATATGAATTTGAACCAGTTTCTGGTACCAAATCTTCACGTATTATAGGTCTTGCTGACGATATAGCGCGTTCACTTTCTGCTCTTTCAACTAGAATATCTATAGTTGCTGGAAGAAATGTTTTGGGAATAGAATTACCAAATAAAGATAGAAAATTTTTCTATCTACGAGAATTACTTGAAACAGATGAATATAAAAATGATGGAAATATTTTACCATTGGTTTTGGGTAAAGATTTAGTGGGTAAAGCATTTATTGTAGATTTAGCAAAAATGCCTCATCTGCTTGTAGCAGGAACTACTGGTTCTGGTAAATCTGTTGCAATTAATACGATGATATTATCTTTACTATATAGATATACTCCACATGAATGTCGTTTAATTATGATAGATCCTAAAATGCTTGAATTATCTATTTATAATAATATACCTCATTTGTTAACACCAGTAGTAACAGATCCACAAAATGCAGTATCAGCCCTCAAATGGGCAGTTAAAGAAATGGAAAATAGATATAGATTAATGTCAAATCTTGGTGTTAGAAATATAGTAAACTATAACATCAAAATAACAGATGCTATAAAGACTAATAAGCCTTTAGAACATGTTCTACAAACTGGTTTTAATCAAGATAATGGTAAACCAATTTATGAAAATATTCCTATAGAAATGATTAAATTACCATATATTGTCATAATAGTAGATGAAATGGCAGATCTTATGCTTGTTGCTGGAAAAGATATTGAAATTTTAATACAAAGACTTGCTCAAATGGCTAGAGCTGCTGGAATACATATTATCATGGCTACACAGAGACCTTCTGTAGATGTTATTACAGGTGTTATTAAGGCTAATTTCCCATCTCGTATCAGTTTTAAAGTAACATCCAAAATAGATAGTAGAACAATTTTAAATGAACAAGGTGCTGAACAGCTACTTGGTATGGGTGATATGTTATTTTTTGGTAATAGTTCAAAAATTACAAGAGTGCATGGGCCATTTATAGATGATACTGAAGTTGAAGATGTAGTTTCTTATCTTAAATCTACAGGGGCTCCTGAATATATTTCTTCAATTTTAGAAAATAATGATGATAATAATAAGATAGATATATCTAATGATGATCTACTTTATAAAAGAGCATTAGAAATTGTGAAATTAGAACGTAAAGTATCTATTAATTATATTCAAAGATGTCTAAAAATTGGTTATAATAAAGCTGCAACTTTTGTAGAAAAAATGGAACAAGAAGGACATATATCTAAACCAAATCATAGTGGTAAACGTGAAATATTTTTATAAAAAAACTTGTAAAAATGTTAAGTTTTTATCTAAAATCTCTATATTTCAAGATAGTAAATAAAAATTCCTATGATTTTTATTTATATTAGTGTAACATAGCGAATTAATATCTCAATAGAGCAAATAACTAAACTAAATATTGTTTGAGAGTGTTTTTTTACAATTATCATTAATGCTAGAATATTAAAAATGCAAGAAGTAGAAAGAATTTATCAAATGCTTAATGAAAAATTATTTCATGATTTTGCCGGCGCAATATGCGTGATTAATAATTCAGTTGCTTTAATTAAAAGCAATGAAAATGAAATTAATGATAATGCATTAGAATTGATCAAGATTAGTTCATTAAAATCAGTAAATTATTTAAAATTTTATAGATTTCTTTATTCAGTTTCTCGTGATAATGAAGTTATTTTATTTAATGAATTAAAATATTTAACTATTAATTTTATTTCATCAATGAATCAATCTCTAATTCTAGAATTTAAAGCTTCTTTAAGTCATGCAGTTACAAATAATACAGCTAAAATTATTATGTGTTTAATTGTAATAATTACAGAGAAGATGGAAACCAATGATATAATTAATATATCTCTCATAAATGATGATATTTCGTCAAAATTACAAATTACTACAAAATCTCTAAATCATTCTACCACAGAAACACCATTATTTTTTACATCTAAATTGAATTTTAATAATTTAAATATGCGAAATTGCCATTTATATTATACAAAATATCTTATGGAAAAAGAAAATTTTAAAATAAATATTAGTGTGCTTGAAAATGAGATTCTATATGAAGCAATTTTATAATTGGATTAATTAATTCATGTTTAAAAATTTATTATGATATATTTATTTTTATCAGGTTTGCTTAGTTCTCTTGCATTTGCTCCATTATTTTTTCTACCAACATTATTTTTATTTTCATACTTAATCTATAAATTATCTCTATCTAAAAATTATCTAGAGACAATGAAAATTTCATTTCTATTTGGTTTTGGACATTTTATAACAAGTTTATATTGGATTTCTTTTGCATTATTTGTATATATAGATGAATTTTGGTGGTTAATTCCATTCTCATTATTTGGGTTACCATTATTTTTTAGCTCATTTTTTGTTGGTGCCTCTTTAATTAGTCATAATTTTAGAAAATATCATTTCTATCCAATTATATTCTCATTAAGTTTTTTATTCATGGAATGGGTTAGATCATTCTTATTTACAGGATTTCCTTGGAATGTGCTTAGTTACTCTATTGCATTTTCAAATATCTTAGCACAATTTTTTAGTATTGTGGGAATCTATGGTATGAGTTTTGCTATATTATATATATCAACTTCAGGTTTTTATATATATAAAAAACAATATAGAGAATTTTTTATAAATTTTATTATTTCAATCTCATTGATAGTTAGCATGAGTTTTTATGGTTATTTTCGTTTAAAAAATAATTCAACTGAGTTTATGAATATAAAAGTTCGATTAGTTCAACCATCAATAAAACAGAGTGATAAATGGGATGAAAAAGAATTTTGGAATAATTTGGAATCTCATATTCAATTATCACAACATAAAGCAGATAAATTAGATATTATAATTTGGAGTGAATCAGCAATGATTGCACCTTTTGAAATTAAATTAGTTCAAGACAGAATCACAAATTTATTAAAAGAAACTTCATCTATTTTAATTACAGGTGGTATATCTTATAGTGATTTTTTAAAAGATAATTCTGAAATATATGTTAGTTTATATGGAATAGATATTGAAAAATCAGAAACAAAAAAAATATTTGAATATTATAAATCACATCTTGTGCCTTTTGGTGAATATATTCCATTTAAAAATATATTAAATATGAAAAAAATTACAAAAGGAATGGTTGACTATACATCAGGTAAACGAAAAATTTTATATTTGAATAAATATAATTTAAAAATTAATCCTCTCATATGTTATGAGTCAATTTTTCCTGATCTTGTTAGAGATAATATGCAAGATGCTGATATTATAATAAATGTTACAAACGATTCTTGGTATGGTAATAGTTCAGGACCTTATCAACATTTTTATATGAATAAAATACGTGCTATTGAAAATGGAATTGGAATGTTACGCAGTAGTAATAATGGTATTTCTGCAATTATTGATCCTGTTGGTAGAGTGATAAACAGTCTTTCTATAAATGAAATATCATTTATAGATAATTATATACCAAAAAAACTTAATAATAGAACAATATATTCTCAATATGGAGATATAGTGGCTTTAATTTTTATTATATTAATATTGTTAATTCACTATTTTTTACTGAAGTTGATCAAAAATAACAATGTTTTTTTACTTAAGAAGTTCAACGTGCGATTAAGATAATTATCTTATTTTATCATAACGACTATGCCAATTTTTTAAATATATTTCAGCTATTTTTTCATCATTAATTAACAAAACATTCTCTGTATTTCTTATATCTGCACCTTTTGTAAAATTAAAAGATCCAGTAATAACTTTAGTTTTATCTATAATAATAATTTTATTATGAGCAATTCCTGCTACCTTATCTATTAATACGTTAATTGATGCTTTTTCGAAATCAAGCATTTTAGAATGGGGATTATTTTTATTTACTCTATCAAGAAGCATATGAATTTTTACACCACGTTTTTTTGCTTTTATGATAGCGTTAGCAATTATCTCTGAAGTAAAATCAAATGCTTGAACATGAATAGTTTTATGAGCATTATGTATTTCATTTGCAATTAAATTAGCACATCCAGAAGGAGGTGTAAAACAAATATTTATTTTATCTGTTTGTATATTATGCGATTGCCAAGATTTTATACCTAAACTATCTCCTATAAATACACCAAACCCAATTGATAATGTGATTATTGAAATAATTATTTTTATATTTATTTTGAATAAATTAAAATTATTATTTTTTTTAAATGGTTTTTTGCTCATCAATTCAATTAATATTAAAATTATAATTCATTATTTTTTTTAAATAAGTAAAAACTTCAATTAATTTTGCTTTTATCATAGGTGGATTTGTAATTATTATTCCAGATTTTTTTAATCCTTTGTTATCATAAGATGAAAGAGAATAATTTAGAATATCATATTCTATAATTAGTGATTCATTAAAATTAAGAGATTTATATTGTTTATAAAAATTATCTACTAATTTTTCATTTTTTATAGGATACCAAATAATTGAACAAATATTCATAGCACGTTTTTTGATTATTTTCATAATATCAATTATTTTATCAAATTCATTAGTTACTTCAAAAGGTGGGTCAATAAAAATTAACCCTCTATTTTCTTTAAATGGAATAAATGCCTTAATTGCATTATATGCATCCATATTATGTATATTAATTAATTTATTTTCTGAATATCGAAATGATTCTTTTAAACTATTAAATTCTTCATTATGTAGTTCTGATAAAATTAACCTATCATTATCTCGCAATAACATTGATGCAAGTTTTGGAGAACCATAATATATTTCAGAATTATAAGCTATTAAATTTAGAAAAATATTTATTAATTCTGGTACAGAATTTTGATTTTCTAGCAACTTAACATTATTAATCAAACTTCTTATACCAAAATTACTTTCCAATGTTTTGTTAGATTCATTTGACATTAGGTTATAGATACCAGGGCCAGCAAAAGAATCGATTATTGCAAATGGTTTTGGTTTTTGCTTTAATTCTATTATTGTGGTAATTAATATTAGATGTTTTATTATATCTGCAAAATTGCCAGCATGATATATATGACGATAATTCATTTTTTATACCAAAATAAATATATTGGCAAACCAGTTAAACCAAATAAAGAAGAGATAAATAATGTCTTAATCGGTGTTTCACTAATTACCCATGATAAAAATATTATAGATATTATTGTTGTAGAAATTTTCCATAAAGATTTAATTTTTTTCTGAAACATAAATTTGAGTAAACCAATCGAACATATTAAATATATAAATATAAATATTGTTGTAGAAAAATGGAGTAATATTGTTACTTGTGTAACAATTTGTTCATTAACCATAAAAATTAATAATATACCTACAATAGTAGAACTTAGTATAATTGAAAAATATGGAACATCATTCTTATTACGTAATTTGAATATTTTTGGTAAGAAATCTTCATCTGCTAAACCTCTAGATATTTGAGCGCTTACAAGAGTCCAAGCATTTAATGTACCAATACATACTATTGATGATATTATTGACATGGTCAAATGCCAACCATATGGGAAAACACGCGCTGTTGCATCCACATAGGGTGCTCTAATTAACATTAATTCATCACCTCTAATTAGACCCATAATAGCTATTATATTTATTAGATATAATATTGCAACTGTTGCTGTGCCTAATATTACTGCTTTTGGTATTGTCTTTTCTGGATTTTCTACTGATGATGTAGTCGTAGTAGCACATTCAAGACCTACAAACCCCCATAAAACTAATAATGCAACTTTTGCAATATTTTGAGCATATGGAGTAGATTTTACAGATTCGGCTATGATAAAATTACCAGTATTAAAATATATAAAGCATCCAAAAGGAATGATAATTAATGGAATAATTTTCATCAATATTAATATAATTTCTGCAAATCCTGCAGCTTGTACACCACGTAAATTTAATATACTAATTACACTTATTAATAATAGCTCTAAAGCTAAACAAAAAAATTTATTATCATTACCAAGTAATGGTAGTAAATAACTTACAGCCTCTATTACAACTGTAGTAGAACTAACCCATGAAACAAGCCAATATGTCCAACCAACAAAGAAGGCGCTTCTATTCCCGAATATTTTATCAATATATGAATGTGGTCCTGTAGAATTTGGAAAATAAGAAAAAAGATTTGCAAATACTAGGGCAGTGCATAAAACACCTATAATAGCTAATAATATTCCAAATATTGTTAATATTCCAAATGGAGCAAGTGTCGTCGGTAATATTAAAATACCAGTACCTATTTGACTTCCAACAACTAATGCGAATATAGACCAAAAACTCATCTTTCTTGTCATGTGAAATAATAAAATATAATTATAAGGAGATTAATTTGTTATTTGTTAATAACAATCTGATTTAAGAATAATATGAATATATGAGGCCCTGCTAAGGCTTTCGTGTTTGAATGAATGGAGAATTTAAAATCTCGATTTGAGAATATTGCATAGATTATATGATTAATAAATAAAGTAATTTTAATATTTACGATTCAGATACACCGCAGATTTTGCTGGTGACCCCTACGGGAATCGAACCCGTGTTTTCACCGTGAAAGGGTAGTGTCCTAACCGCTAGACGAAGGGGCCATTTAGATATGTTTACCAATCAACATACTAAAATTATATATTACATATGTATACACATTTATTAAAGATATTTCAAGTAAAAAATAACATTTACTAGAAAATATACTTTGTAATAAAATAATTATTGCTTTTATTTTTTATTTATTATGCACATAACAAAATGTTATAAAAAGTTAAAATCTTATCAAATGTTTCATAAATTTTGCCATAATTTTATTTAAAATATAATTATAAATATGATTACCAGCTAATATTATTAAACTTGTTATCAAAAGACCATATAATATATCAGATGGATAATGCATAGCATGTGTAATTCTAGAAATACATTCAATAATAACAACTAATACAGCTAGAATTTTTTGAAATTTATTTAAATTTGGCCATAAAATATATGCTATCAATAAACTCATACCACTATGTGAACTTGGAAAGCTAGACAAACATCTAGCTAAATTTGTATCTAAAATAGTGATAAATGTTCCTTCAGGTAATGAACAAAAAGGTCTAGGTAAATTTACACAATATTTTAATATTGTAAATATAACACCAAATAAACTATATAATATACCTATTTTAAATATATTCTTTAATTTTATAAGACTCGAAAATATTGCTTTATCTATTATAATAGTTTTTAATACATATATTATATATATCAAATAAAAAACTGCAAAATTTGATAAATTAAAACACCAAGATAATGGCTTTAGTGCTTCTGGTAACATACCTATATTAGTTGCATGATTAATATATAGGAAAATTTTTTGATTTAACCCATTAAAATTGTATAATAATTCAAACATTTAGAGCGATAAAATTATGTTAAAAATAACTGTACTTGGTTGTGGAGCTTCTCTTGGAACACCCATCATTGGTTGTAACTGTGATATATGCGGGTCTACATCCAAATATAATAAACGAACAAGATCATCAATATATGTTAATAATCAAGACAGCGCAATACTAGTGGATTTTGGTTTTGATATCAAATATCAATTGATTAGAGAGAAAATAATAAAATTAGATGCAGCAATATTGACACATAATCATGCTGATCATGTCAGCGGAATAGATAATTTACGAGTTTTTCCTTTCATTCAAAATAAACCATTAAATATTTTTACAGATAAAATTACAGCATCTCAGATTTTAGTTCCACATTCTTATTTATTTGCTCATGATAAATTAATTATGAATGAGGTTGGTTTTTTTGATAAAATTAAAATTGGAAGTTTAGATATACAATTTTTCTCTCAAAATCATTATAGAATAGATAGTCTTGGAATACGTATTAATAATTTTGTATATTCTTGCGATGTTCTTTATTTTTATGAAGAATCTAAAAAATATTTAAAAAATATTGATCATTGGATTTTGGATTGTACTGGTTATACTAAACATCATACACATGCATCACTTGAAACAGTTCTTAAATTAAATGAAGAATTTAAACCAAAGAATCTATATTTAACAAATATGGGACATGAAATAGATTATCATAAAATTACAGAAATATTACCTAATAATATCAAACCATTATATGACTCATATAAGATTATATGTGATTAATATGATATTTATCATGTATTTGTTAATATAAGTTAAATATATTTTTATATTTATATTTGACGAAAATTTATATAAAGTGTAAATTATCTAAATAATTAATTTTTATGGAGATAAATAATATGCCAAACAATGGTCTACCTACCTATGATGAATTATATGGTCCACCTGATAATAATGATAATGCTTTGCCACAAAAATTAGATTCAGATTTGAGGAAAAAACATAACATTGAAACAGAATCAATACCATGGAATAGTAAGACAAATGAACCTTCAAATGTCACTTATATAAGTGGTGTAGGACATGTTGAGAATGAAAAAACACAAGAGGCAAATATTGTTAATCTAAATTCACAAAAAGAATATAATACGAACTATTTACCAGGATCATCAAAACCAGTTTCACAAGAACATGATAATATTTATCAAGCTGGCAATCCACCACAAAATCATTTCCTGTCAGAACAAGAATTAAGAAAATTGCAAAAACATATGAAATGTAACACAGGAGCCGGAGAGGGTGGTTATTTAGCTGGTTCTGGAAAAGTATCATGGGTAGGGAAGACAACTCAAGATAGATCAAGAAATCAAACTAGATTTAAATAATTAATTTTTTAGTATGGAGCCATGAAAATGATACTAGATTTTTTTAAGAAAATATGTAAACAGATAGGCTATAAATGGATAGAAGATATTAATGATACTAAAATTTTTGCATATTTAAGTAAACCTATAGATGGTATTTCTGGCGCTCTTCAAATTGATACATTTCTTCCATGGTTGCAACTTCATGAGAAAGAAGAATTAAGAAAAATATTAGAACACTATAAAAAAGCAAATGTACAAAATAGTAAAAGAATTATTGATATTATTGATACATTGATAATAAAAACAAGTAAATCTATTGATGCAAATATTACTGCATTATGTTTAGATATCAACATTAATAGTTCATCAAATATAATACCAACTATACAAAATCCAAATAATTTATATAAAAAAGGTAATAGTAGATAATTTTATAATTTAATTTTATATTAATAGTAAAATTGATTTTATATTTTTACTATGATATAAATATATAAATTATATTTTAAAAGAATGATAGATGATAAATAAACCATCCATAGAGGAAGCAGAAAATGCTGTTAGAACATTACTTGCATTTATAGGTGAGGATATACACAGAGAAGGATTGATTGATACCCCAAAACGTGTGGTAAAATCATACGCTGAGCTGTTTTCTGGTTATGGTAAAGATCCTGCTATTCTGTGTGATAAACAATTTCATGAAGTTGGTAATTTTAAAGATTTAATTTTATTGAAAAATATTAAATTCAAATCATTTTGTGAACATCATATGTTACCATTTCAAGGATATGTAGATATTGCTTATGTGCCAAATAATTCTGTTGTTGGAGTTAGTAAGCTTGCAAGAATTGTAAAAATTTTCGCAGCTCGTCTTCAAATTCAGGAAAAAATGACAGCTAATATAGCTGAATCTTTGCAAAATTCTCTTTCTCCTCTTGGTGTTGCTATAAAAATTTCTGCAATACATAGTTGCATGACAATGAGGGGAGTGATGCAAGAGGAGAGTGTAATGGAAACTATGCATTATACAGGAATATTTGAAGATAATATTCAATTACGAAAAGAATTTTTAAGTCTCACATCAGGAAAATCTAAATGTTAATATCCAATTATTTTTTACCAGTGTTAAAAGAAACACCTAGAGAAGCGGAAATTATTTCTCATAAATTAATGCTAAAAAGTGGCATGATTAGACAACAAGTTTCAGGAATTTATGCATGGTTACCACTTGGACTGAAAGTTTTAAAAAACATAGAAAATATAGTGCGTAAAAATATGGATAATATTGGTGCTATTGAAATGCTTATGCCATGTGTACAACCAGCTAGCTTATGGATTGAGTCTGGGCGTTTTGATAATTACGGTAAAGAAATGCTACGCTTTCAAGATAGGCATGATAATAGTTTATTATTTGGTCCTACTAATGAAGATATGATCACCGATATTTTCAAAAAAAATATTAAGTCTTATAAGAATTTACCAAAAAATCTATATCATATTCAATGGAAATTTCGTGATGAAGTTCGTCCAAGATTTGGTGTGATGCGTGGTCGTGAATTCTTGATGAAAGATGCTTATTCATTTGATGTTGATCAAAGCAATGCTATTGCTACATATAATAAAATGTATGATGCATATATTGCAACTTTTAAAGATTTAGGATTATCTGTCATTCCTGTTATTGCTGATAATGGTCCAATAGGTGGGAATTTAAGTCATGAATTTCATATTATTGCTGCTACTGGAGAAAGTAATATTTTTTATGATAAAAGATTTTTAGACAATAAATATAAAGATGATGTAGCTTTTTTACGTACTTTATATTCTGCTGCAGAGGAGAGACATTATCCAGCAACTTGTCCAATTAATATTGATGATTTATGTAGCAGCAAAGCTATTGAAGTTGGTCATATTTTCTATATTGGTACACAATATTCTAGAGCTATGAATGCTTATATCAATGATTCAACAGGACAGTTGGTGCCTGTAGAAATGAGTTCCTATGGGATAGGTATATCAAGGCTTGTTGCAGCAATGATTGAATCAACTCATGATGAGAAAGGGATAATATGGAATAAAATAATAGCTCCATTTAAAGTTTCGTTGATTAATCTAAATATGAATGATAGTAAATGCACATCTATATGTGAAGATATTTACCAAAAATTAATGTCTATGAATATAGATATTTTATATGATAATAGTTTAGAACGGGCTGGCAGTAAATTTGCAACACATGATTTAATAGGGTCGCCTTATCAAATTATTGTTGGAAGCCGTAATATTGAAAATAATATTGTTGAATTAAAAGAAAGAGCAAGTGGTAATATTGAACAAATTTCTAATGATAATATAGTTGAAATTATTTTAAATAAGCTTACTTAAAGTTCTTATTTTTCATATTGAAGACATTCTTGTAAGATTTTAGTGGCAATTGGAGCAGCGGTACTTCCACCACCACCTCCATGGTCAACTATAACAGAAACTGCATATCGAGGACTATGATATGGCGCAAAACCTATGAATGATGCATGATTTCTTCTCTTCCATTCTATAGTTGTTCTATTTAAATCATCCTTAGCACTAGTTTTTGCTTGAACTTGTGCTGTACCAGTTTTACCAGCAATAATATAATTATCAATTTTGCTACCATAAGCTGTGCCACCACTATTATTTACTACTTTATACATTGCACGTTTAATAAAATCTAAATTTTCTTGCTTTACATCAATAGTTTGAAATTTTGTTGTTTTTTTTAAAATAGTCGGAATAAATAATTTTCCATTATTTGCTATTGAAGTAACAAAATTAGCTATTTGTATAGGCGTGCTAAGCAAAGCTCCTTGACCTATTGCAATATTCATACTATCACCAATAGTCCATCCTGATTTAAATATTTTGAGTTTCCACTCATTGGATGGCAGGAATCCACTAATTTCTCCACATAGATCTATTCCTGTTTTAACTCCAAATCCAAATTTTTTAGCCACATCTATTATTTTTTCTCCTCCTATTATTTTTGCAATTTCATACATATAACTATTACATGAATATTGTAAAGATGTTGTCATATCAATATTACCATGACCATAATGTTTATGACATCTGAAGCTATTAGTTCCAATTACTGATGCACCAGTACAATTAATAATTTTATTGGGTGATATACCTGATTCTAATGCAGCTATAATAGTTATTAGTTTAAATATTGATCCTGGAGGATAAGATGTTTGAATTGTTTTATTAATAAGAGGTCGATAAATATTATTATTTAAATCTTGCCAATATTCTTTAGATAATTTATTAAATTGATTAGATTTATAAGAAGGTGTAGAAGCTAAAACAATAACAGCACCGCTTGTTATATCCATTAAAATTGCTGAAGCACTAGGAACATTTGATAAATATTCAATTGTTTTTTGTTGAAGTGATGAATCTATATTAAGATAAATATCCTCTCCTTGAACAGGTGGAATATTATTAATTTCACGTAATTGTTGTCCATATGCGTTGATCTCAACTTGTTGATAACCAAATTCACCTCTTAACTTATTTTCGTAATATTTCTCAATAGAAGATTTACCAATATTAAACTCTGAAATATTATTAATTTGCAATTCTTGTTTTTCACGTTCATTAATAATACCAATATAACCAATAATATTAGATGTCATATCATCAAATGGATAAAATCTAATAAAACCTATATCTACAAATATTGCACTTAAATTAAATTTATGTTCTTCAACGCATGAAATTTGCTCAAAACTAAGATTATTTGCTATCATCACAGGAAGATATTTACGCGAATTTCTAATATTTTTATATATAATTTCAATTTCCTCATTAGAAAAAGATAAAATGTCGCATATTAATTTTACTTGTTTATAATAGTCTATTGTTGATAATTTATTAAGAAAAATTCTAAAGCATGGACGATTATCAGCGAGTAATTTATTTTTTATATCATAAATTTTTCCTCTACGAGGATATTTTAAAATTAAATTAATACGATTTTTATCTGATAAAGTAGTATATTCATTATTTTTCAATATTTGTATATAAAACATTCGACCGAATAAAATGAAAACCAAAAATAATTTACCAATAATTAGTAAAAATATTCTTCGAGTTATAAGTCTTCCATGTAATATTAATTTATTTAACATTGATAGTAAGAATTTGAATCTAAAATTTATTTTATTAAAAATAATTGAATTAAAGAATAGCAACCATGTGATTCTCCTCTATTGACACTAGTTTTGCTTTAATAATTTCACCTATTTTAGTATTACTATTCAATTTTACAGGTATAAAATTATGACTATGAGCCATGTTATTATTTTCTACAAGAACTTCGACTTCTTTATTAATATGAGAATTGAAAAATTTATGCAATTCTAATACACCTTCATCTCTTAATATTTTTGCTCGTTCTTTTCTAATATTCATTGGAATTTGTGGCATTCTTGCAGCCGGAGTCCCATCTCTTTCTGAATATGGAAATATATGTAAATATTGTAATCCAGCTTCATTTATCAATTTTCGTGTATTTTCAAACATTTCATCTGTTTCTGTTGGAAAACCAGCTATAATATCAGCTCCAAAAGCTACATCAGAACGTTTTTCACGTAATTTATGACAAAATTCTATAATAGAATCTCTATTATGACGACGTTTCATACGTTTAAGTATCATATTATCACCAGATTGAAGACTAATATGGAAATGTGGCATAATATTTTCATTATAAGCCATTAGATCAAATAAATCATCATCAATTTCAGCAACATCTATGGAAGAGAGACGTAACCTTCGAAGATTAGGTACAAGAGACAGAATTCTACGTATCATTTGAGCAAAAGTTGGAGAACCAGGTAAATCTGCTCCATATGATGTAACATCAACACCTGTAAATACTATTTCTTTAAAACCATTATCTACTAAATATCTCATTTGATTTGTTATAAGCCCCATAGGAGTTGAGCGACTATTACCTCTGCCAAATGGTATAATACAAAAAGTACAACGATGATTACAACCATTTTGAACTTGAATAAATGCTCTAGATTTACCATCAAAACTACTAACTAAATGATTAGCAGTTTCTGATATAGACATAATATCATTTACAATTATTTTTTCATCATTGATCTGATAATGAATTGGTGATAATTTTTCTTCATTCCCTATTACTTTATCTACTTCACTCATTTCAGCAAATAAATTTGGGTTAGTTTGAGCAGCGCAACCTGTCACAATAATTTGAAGACTTGGATTAAGTTTCTTCGCTTTTCTAATAGCTCTTTGAGCTTCTTTTTCTGCTGATTTTGTTACTGTGCATGTGTTAAATACCATAATATTTTCCATGCCAGATAATTCTAGATTTTTTTTTATTATCTCACTTTCGTAAATATTTAATCTACAGCCAAAAGTGACAACTTCTTTAGACATTACCAATCACTCACAAGTATTTTAGATAGAAAATCTTTATGAACAGCTAATTCTTCCTTTGAAGGATATGTAATCTTAGTTTTACGTACGGATTTTATATCAGAACTAGTTAAATTCATATTTTCATCACTAGATCTATCAATATCAAGTCTAGACTGCCTACCACCTGTTAATTCAATATAAATTTCTGCAAGAAGGGCTGCATCTTTTAAAGCTCCATGTAATTTGCGCGAAGAATTATCAATTCTATATCTTTTACATAAAGCATCAAGATTAACTCTTGCACCAGGAAATAAGCGTCTTGCTAGCTGCAAAGTATCTATAGCTTCTGATAATTCAAGCATTTTAATATCATTTCTTTGTAATAGAGATAATTCATAATTTAAAAATTTAACATCAAAAGAAGCATTATGTATAACAAGTTTTGCGTCAGCTATAAATGTTAAAAATTCATCTGCTATATCTGAAAAAGGTGTTTTGTTTTTTAAAAATTCGCTAGAAATACCATGGACCATATAAGCCTCACGATCTATTGACCTGAATGGATTTAAATAATAATGAAATTTTTTACCTGTAAGGACTTTGTCAATCATTTCAATAGCGCCAATCTCTATAATTCTATGACCATCTTCGACTCTAAGGCCAGTTGTTTCAGTATCTAATATTATTTCTCTAACCACTATAATCTTTTTATTAGTTGAATTATATCTTCTTGAATTTCATTAACATTTCTATCAGTATTAATATTATATCTTGATAAAATGATTTTTTGAAATTGAGTATATTGTATTTCTTGTATTTTATTGTAAAGTTCTAAATTCCAAAAATCCCTTGTTTGAGCGCGCTTCATTCTTGTTTCTTCAGAACAAAAACTTGTAATAACATAGGAAAAATTATTCTCTAATTTAGCTTCAAATAAAAGAGGAACTTCTGCAAATATTATATATTCATTCTTACAAGACAAACAAAACTCATTAAAACCTTCTATAACTAGTGGATGAATAAATTTCTCAATTCTATATCTAACATCATCATTACGATAAATGATATTCTTAATTTCATTAATATCAAATTTTTGTAAATTACCTAATAATTCAAGTAGCTTATTTTGAATTTGAGGATTTTTATATAGATTTTTCACATAAATATCACATGAAAAAACTTTGTATCCAAGATTTGATATATAATCTAAAACATATGTTTTACCAGAAGCATAACTACCCGTGATCGCAATTTTTTTCACTTTATTCTCTATATATTATCTATTTTTTATCATAGCAGTAAATTTACTTTCCGCGACAATTATAGAATCCACATATATTTGACCAAAAAACTTACAAACTGTTTTTCTACTATGTTCTATCTTCACATGTATTTTTAATGTATCTCCAGGCTCAACTAATTTTCGGAATTTTGCTTCCTCGATTGATAATAAAAAAACATCAGTTTCATCTTTATTAAAATTATGAGATTTAGCAATTAAGATTGCAGCAAGCTGAGCCATCGCTTCAACGAGCATAACTCCAGGCATTATAGGATGTGTAGGAAAATGACCTGAGAATTGCGGTTCATTAATTGTTACATTTTTAATAGCAATTATGGAATCATTAAGCCTATATTCTATCACTTTATCTATAAGTAAAAAAGGATATCTATGTGGTAAAATAGACATTATTTCATTAATCGTAACTTCCATATTAGTTCCTGTATTATATAATATTTATCTTACAGATTTTAGAAAAAGTCTGATAGGTGATATGTCTATATTACTAGTGGTGGCCAGAGCCGGGATCGAACCAGCGACACAAGGATTTTCAGTCCTTTGCTCTACCAACTGAGCTATCTGGCCAAAATTATATAAATATTCAAACTTATATTTGTACTTAAACTATCATTTTAAACGAGTATAAACAATTAATTATAAATTGTCTATAGTCTTTAAAAATTTTCTTTAGTGATAAAACCACCTCCAAGTACACGTTCACCATTATATATAACGCAAGCCTGTCCAGGAGTGATTGACTTTTCAGGATTAAATAATATTACTTTGATTTTATCTTCTGATATTTTTACAATTTTCGCGGAAGATGGAATTTTAGTTGATCTAATTTTTACGCTTACTGCAATTTCTTGATTTATTTCCAAATCATCACCTAACCAATTAATTTCATTTATAAAAAATTGAGATGATTTTAAATGATGTTCTTGCCCAACATAAATAATATTTTCCTCAGGATCAATTTTTGTAACATAAAGTGCTTCAAAAAATGAAATACCAAGACCTTTTCTTTGTCCTATTGTATAATTAATAATACCAGAATGTGTGCCTATTTCAAAGCCATCTTCATGCATTATTTTACCATGTTTAACAGAGTCAGGTCTTAATTTACGTATTAAATCTTTATAATTTCCATCTGGAACAAAACAAATATCTTGGCTATCTGGTTTATTTGCATTTATTAATCCATATTTTTTAGCTAAAATTCTAGTCTCATCTTTTGTTAAATCTCCTAAAGGAAAATCTAAATATTCCAATTGTTCTTTAGTTGTAGCAAATAAAAAATATGATTGATCTTTTTGAAGATCTTTCCCCATATGCAGCTCTGGTTTTGAGAGATTTTGTATTTTTCGTACATAATGACCAGTCACAAGCATATCAGCACCTAGTTCCTTAGATAATCTCATTAAATCTTTAAATTTTACTGATTGATTGCATCTGACACATGGTAATGGAGTTTGACCAATCATATAAGTATTTACAAAATCATCTATCACGGCCTCTTTAAATTTACTTTCATAGTCAAGTACATAATGTTTTATTCCAAGTTTGGATGCAACCATTTTAGCGTCATAAATATCTATTCCAGCACAACATGCATTTTTTTTCTGAATTGCTAAACCATGATTATATAATTGTAGAGTTACACCTATAACTTCGTGCCCTTGTTCATGCATTATACTTGCAACAACAGAACTATCTACTCCACCTGACATTGCTACGACTATTCTTTTATTTATCGAATTCATATTGATATTTATTAAATATTTAAATCTTATCTAAGCTCGATAATTTATTAGTTTGATTATTATCATCATCATCTGGTAATTTGTTTCTTATTAAAAAAGGAATTTGCAGCATAATAAATAAGAAAGTTATAGGTAATACTATAAAAATTTTAAACTTAACCCATGTTTCGTCGCTATAATATCTCCAAACTATTTCATTGGCAATTGCCATTAATATGAAAAAAAATGAAAATCTATAACTTAAAATATACCATGCTTTTTCATATAATTTAAATGCACCATTGAATAAATATTCCATAACTGGTCGTTTTTTAAAACAAGACCATAATAAACTAACGCTTGAAAAAATATATAATATTGTAGGTTTGAATTTAATAAAACTAGAATCTCCAATAAACCATGTTAATGAAGCAGCAATAAATAATATAATAAGTGATACTAAAGAAAATTTTTGTACTTTTCTTTCAACTATATATGATATTATTGCGCTAATAAGAGCAGTAATAAACATATAAATAGTTGCAACTTCTAAGCTTCCACCATAAAAAAACCCCAATGCTAGTGCTAACATTAATGCCATTTCGGAAATAAATTTTAACATTATATCATTACCTATTTATTATTATGTAATCGAAATGAAGATTTTGTTATAATCATAATTTGTATTATTATAAATGTAGAAATATAAATTATAAATTGTAATATTGTTGGTTTAGAAATATATCCAGCAATAATATATAACATATGTCCAAAAAACATTTTGTCGGAAAATATTTGAGAACTGTCCCATAAATTTTGTGATAATAATGTAATAATACTTGCTCCACTTAGCATTCCAACTATTTGTGCAGCAAAACCAGAACATATTAACATTAATAATATTTTATATATTTTTATAGTTTTTAAATAATTTTTAAATAATATATGCATAAAATACGACACTATAAAATTTAATATAATCCCAATAATTAAACCTTGAACATATATATTGTCTGAAACTAATAGGGTTGATGAAATAGCATAAATTTTAACAATAATAATAAAAATTGCATATAAAGTAATAAAAAATATTAAAAATAGTAGAATATTATTCTGTA
The DNA here is from genome assembly GCA_020726135.1 of Rickettsia conorii. Classification (GTDB taxonomy): domain Bacteria; phylum Pseudomonadota; class Alphaproteobacteria; order Rickettsiales; family Rickettsiaceae; genus DYTE01. Next base: position 5,405 of record DYTE01000006.1, on the reverse strand, counting down.
TAAAATTATGTTTATTATCAACCTCTTTATTTTGAATATTTTGATTATTAGAAGAAACTAATAAAGCCATTATTATTGATATAATCATACAAAATAATAATGTAGAATTTAGGATTTCATCTCCTATACCACCAAATGATATGAATAAAGATTTGGTGATAAATGCAATAAAAGAAGATCCTATAATTCCCATCATCATACCAGTAATTATATAAGTTGTAGAATTTTTATTTTCTTCAAAAATATTCATTATTAAAATAGCAACAAATGACATTCTAAAACATTGTAAAAAAATAATTAAAGAAGTAGCAAACATAGGTAATATTATTTTGTTAAGTTATAAAGTAATAAAATGACTATTTAAAGTTCTATTCTAAAAATATTTGTTGTTTTTTTGTTGTTTTCTGTTTTTTATCAGAGATATTGTTATTATCCTCATCATGATGTTCATTAGATTCTTTAAAATATTTTTTTATTTCAAATGATAATTCATTTAATTTCTCTCTAAAAAAATGGTCTGCTCCATCAACTATTTTATATGTCATATAATCGGAATATTGTTGTGCGAGTATTTTCTTAGCTAAATCTTCCACGTCTTTTTGAGGAATAATACTGTCATTAGTGCCGTGTAATATTATTCCGCGAATAGTACTAGGAGTTAGGAAAGAAAAATCACGTTTACTAACTGGTGGTGATACTGCTATAAATTTACTTACATCTGGTCTACGCATTGTAAGTTGCATTCCAATCCATGCACCGAATGAAAATCCAGCAACAATAGTTCCCTGACTTAATGGATTATCATTCTGTAACCAATCAATTGCCGTTGCAACATCCAACATTTCACCAATTCCGTTATCAAATTGCCCTTGAGAAAGGCCAACCCCTCTGAAATTTATTCTCAAAACTGTAAAGCCAAGATTAGCAAGTGTTTTATATATGCTATATACTACTTTATCATTCATATTACCACCTTGAGTTGGATCTGAATGAAGTACTAAGGCTATTGGCGATTTAGAATCTTCAGATTTAATATATCTACCTTCAATACGTCCCACAGGACCATTAAAAAAAATTTCTGGCATATCTTCAAGTTTAATTTAATTATCAAAAAAGCAAGTTTAATTATAAAATGTTATATCATTTATATTATATAAATACAATAAATTCAGTATATATCCTAGATTATTCCACTATTGCTTTTATAAATGAAACAAATAATGGATGTGGTTCCAATGGTCTTGATTTAAACTCTGGATGAAATTGTACTCCAACGAACCATTTATGTTTCGGTAACTCTATTATTTCAACAAGAGAAGCAACAGGACATAAACCTGTAAATTTTAAACCAAATTTTTCAAATTCCTTTCTAAAATTACTATTAAATTCATATCTATGTCTATGTCTTTCTGAAATATTTGTAGTTTTATAAGCTTTTCCAGCGATACTATCTTTATCAATAACGCATGGATAAGCACCTAAACGCATTGTCCCACCAATATTGTCATTATTTATATCTTTTTTTATAATATCATCATTTTTATACCAATTGTTCATAATATCTATAATTTTTGTACCTTCTGTTTCAAATTCTCCTGAAGTAGCATCATTTATATTCATAATATTACGAGCTATTTCAATAGCCATAAGTTGCATACCAAAACATATACCAAAACATGGAATATTCTTTTCTCGTCCATATTTTAATGCAGCTATTTTACCTTCAGTACCACGTATACCAAAGCCACCAGGTATAATAATACCACCTACATTTTCAAGCAATTCATGACTATTAGAATCATTCAATCTATCTGCATCTATATATATTAATTCTACATCTGAATTACAAGCCATTGAGGCATGATTAACCGCTTCTATTAATGATTTATATGCATCTTGTAATTTTGTATATTTTGCTACAAATGCTATTTTTATATTATTTTTTGCAGGAGATGATTTTATATTGATAATATTTTGTAATTTAAGCAATTCTTCATCAGGATTATTAATCCCTTTATCCATATTAAAAAATTTTAATATTTTTAAATCTAGTTCTTCATTATAATATGCAATTGGTAATGAATAGATAATTGTTTGATCAAGTGCAGAGATAACACACTCTTCTGGTATATTACAAAATAAAGATATTTTTTTCTTTTGAGAAATGCTAATCTCTCTATCGGCTCTACATAACAATATATCAGGTTGTATACCTATAGATAATAAAGATTTTACAGAATGTTGTGTTGGTTTAGTTTTTAACTCACCTGAAGTACTAATATATGGCAATAATGTTAAATGTATAAATAATGAATTTTGCATCCCTAATTTATTTCTCATTTGTCTTATAGCTTCTAAGAATGGTAAACCTTCTATATCTCCAACTGTACCACCTATTTCACATAATACAAAATCTACATTTTCTGTCTCTGCTTGTATAAAATCTATAATAATATTAGTTACATGAGGTATCACTTGAACTGTATTTCCAAGATAATGACCTTTTCTCTCGCTTGATATTATTGTTGAATAAATTTGTCCAGTTGTTATATTATCTTTTTTACTAGCTATGACTCCTGTAAATCTTTCATAATGACCAAGATCAAGATCTGTTTCACCACCATCCTCTGTCACATATACTTCACCATGTTGATCAGGGCTCATTGTTCCAGGATCTATATTTAAGTATGGATCTAATTTACGCAATAATATTTTAAATCCACGTGCTTGTAACAATAACCCAATAGATGCAGCACTCAAACCTTTGCCAAGAGAAGATACGACACCACCTGTAATGAAAATGAATCTTGTCATGATATATATCCTTTAATTTTTAATTTCTAAAAATGAAAAATAGCACAAATAAAAAAATTATTAAATATATATTTCAATATTTGCTGATTATAGAGTTTTTCATTTGCATAATTCTTGTAAATGATATTTTTATTCTATCTATTGAAATAAGAACAAATTTTATAGAATTTTTATAATTTCGATATGTTAAAATGAATGATCTGGCGTAGCTGTAAGATTATTGAAGAATATTAAAAGATTCAGTTTGAATATATTTTATAATGATTTCATCAAAACAATAAAATTCTTGCAGATTTATTCATATAGATATTCCTTTATCATTGTTATTTAATAAATATTCTCTTATTCTCAATGTATCATCATTATTAATTAATATATTATATATTTGCATATTTTCTAAGATTCTTTGTACATAATTTCTAGTTTCTGCAAAAGGTATTAATTCTATCCAATTAATCGCTTCTCTCATATTTGTTATTTTTCTTGGATCTCCAAATATTGCGATCCAATTTTTTACAGATATTGGATTAGCGTTGTAAGATGCTATCGATAAAATATATGAATTATTATTTTGACTTAACAAATGTTTAATGTGATATGAACCAAGCAAAATATTATAATTAGGATCATTTGTTAATTTATATTTATTAAAACTAATATTCATTTGTTTTGCAGTCTTGGCTGCAGTAGTTTCAATAAGTTGCATAAGACCCATTGCTTTTGCTGTACTTACAGCATTTTTATTAAACACAGATTCTTGACGAATAATTGCATATATAAGTTCTTTTGGAGCATAATCATGCTTAATATCATAAGGTATTGGAAATGCTATATTTTTTATAAAAATATTATACCATGTAGCAGATTTAGCAATATCAGTAATATGATGTATATTTTTACTATATTTATGCGCAATATTTACTATATGAATAATTTCTTTTTTATTTAAAAATGGTAAAGAATTTTTAATATAAATTATTGCCAAATCATAATTATTATTTTTTAATAAAAATTCTATAGATTTTAATATATCATTATTTTTAGCAGAAATTTTACTATCTTGATTCACTATCAGAGGATTGGGTAATGTAATTTTTCTTTTATTTAATTCAGCCAAGGCTATTTGTCCATAAAAACAAAAGCTATAATTTGATGCTTTATGATAAAATATTGCAGCTTCATTTTTTAACCCTAATGCTTCTTTACTTCTACCTAACCAATATAATGCTCTTGCATGTGAGATTGGTTTTTTTACTAATTTTTCAAGTTTTTCAAAATGTTTCAATGCAGATTGTGGATTTTTTATCATATTTAAACTTATAAAACCAAGCAACCATTGTCTATCTACTTCATATTCTAAATTATCAGATAATTTAATAGACAATAATTTATAAGCTGAAACTGTGTCTTTATGCCATATAAATTCTCTGGCATAATAAAATTGTAATTTTGCTAATTCTAAATTTGGAGATAATGTGCTAACTTGCTGAAATAAATTAATTATATGATTAGTTGGCTGATGTTTTTTTATATATAATAAATATTGATAAATTAAACCGGCACTATATTCTTGTTTATTAATTTTATGAAATAAACTAATTGCTTTAGGATTTTTTAAAATAAATGCAATTTGTGTATTAAAATTTTTACGATATTTAGTTTTTACTAAATCAAATGATCTTTTTGCTTCTTCTATATCAGACCTAAATAATTGCTCTTCTACTCTTCTAAAATGATCTAACTCCTTTAAAAATTTTTTAAAATTTTTTAAATAATTTTTCTCTTCACTCTTATTAAAATCTCCATATATCCAACCATTTTTAATAATATTAATTTGACTCTTATTAAAATTTTTATTTATATTGGTACCTACTGCTAAAGCATAATATTTATATCCATTAGCAGTTTGAGGTTTATTGTCACTATACCAATTTATTATTGTTTCTTTGTCAGAATTATTATTTAAATATTGTTCTATTTTTGATTTTATAGAATTTATTTGAGGCCATTTTGTATTATTTCTGACAAAATCTACCACCTCTTCAAATTTATTTTCGCTATATGTAATATCAATAAATTGTTCAGATAGAATTAATTTTCTTAAAGCACTTTTATCATAATTATGATTTAATAGGTCTTTTGCAATAAACCATTTTTTTTCACGAATTGCATTAGATAGATCAATATCATTATTAGCACTTATAATTTTTATATTAAAAATTAATAATTGCAATATCCAAATAAATTGTATAATAATTTTCATATATTAATCATTGATTTATATTACAATTAAAAATTTATAACTACATAATATTATATTAAAATTTTATCTTCATAATTTCTTCTTTAGAAAAACCACTGACTTTAGAAATCACTTCAATAGATATTTTATTTATAAGCATATTTTTAATCATATTTGTTTTTTCGTCCTCTCGGCCTTTAGCTTCACCTTCAGCTAAGCCTTCAGCCAAGCCTTCAGCTTTCCCTTCAGCTTTCCCTTCAGCCAAGCCTTCAGTTTTCCCTTCAGCTTTCCCTGCAGCCAAGCCTTCAGCTTTCCCTGCAGCCAAGCCTTCAGCTTTCCCTGCAGCCAA
>DYTE01000014.1 GCA_020726135.1 Rickettsia conorii | reverse complement strand
AAGCTGAGCTTGATGGTGAAGCTATAGGTATGGAAAAAGGTATAAAAGAAGGTATGGAAAAAGGTATAAAAGAAGGTATGGAAAAAGGTATAAAAAAAGAGAAAATTGAAACTGCTAAAAATTTACTTAAATCAAAAGTTGCGGTTGATATAATCATGTTTAGCACAGGTCTTACTAAAGATCAAATTAAACAACTACAAAATACTGATTTTGTTATATAAGTATGAAACTTATCTATATATTAATTATATTTACTGTAAATTTATATACATATGCTGCTAAACTTCCTGTACCAAGATTTGTTTCTATAAAATCTTATGAGGCTAATGCAAGAAATGCTCCTAATATCAAAGCTCCAATAGAATGGGTATATGTAAAAAAATCTGAACCAGTTGAAATTGTTGCAGAATATGGGCAATGGCGTAAAATTATTGATGTAGAAAAAAATGGTGGTTGGGTTCATTCAAGCGTGCTGTCATCTAAAAGATATGTGATTATTAAATCACAAGACATAGTAAACTTATTTAAATCACAATCACAAAATAGTCATGTAATTGTAAAAATTAGTCCAAATGTACGTTGCCAACTTAAGTCTTGTAGTGAATTTTGGTGTAAAATAAATTGTGAAAATAAAATAAGCAAAAGAAATTATTGTGGATTTATTAAAAAAAATCTCATTTGGGGAGTTTATGATAAAGAAATTTTTTAAAATTATAATATATTTATTTATATTTAATATAAATAATATATTCGCTATTGAAACTATAAATATTGAACGTGCTACAATTGATCCAGTTCCTATCGCAATTAATATGTTTGATACAAACAATATTGATACAAATATCATAGCAAAAAATATAGTATCAGTAATATCAAATGATTTAAAAATTTCTGGTTTATTTCGCCCAATTTCATCTTCATCTTTTATAGAGCAAAAATTTGGTATAAAGCATCAACCATTATTTGCAGCATGGAAACAAATTAATGCCAATTTAATTGTTAATGGAGAAGTAATTTCTATTAATAAAGATAAAATTAGAGTTAGTTTTATATTGTGGGATATAATGCTAATGAAAGATATCTATGGTGAGGTACTAGAGACATCAACAAATTTATGGAGAAGAGTTGCACATAAAATATCTGATAAAATATATGAAAAAATAACTGGTGATCAAGGTTATTTTGATACAAAAGTTACATATGTTGCAGAATCCGGCCCTTATTTAAAAAGAGTAAAAAGAATAGCTATAATGGATTATGATGGTGCAAATCATCAATATCTTACTAATGGAAAGGCTTTAGCTCTAACTCCTCGCTTATCACCAAAATCTGATAAATTAATGTATGTCTCATATTTAGGTAAAAAACCCAAAATATATATTCGTGATTTAAAAACAGGAAGAGAAAAAATCATGGGCGATTTACCTTTTATGTCATTTGCTCCACGTTTTTCACCAGATGGTAGTAAAGCCATTATGTCAATTGCAAAAAATGGTTCAACTCATATTTTTGAAATGGATTTAAATAATATGAAATTAACGCAATTAACTAATGGTATAGCAATTAATACATCTCCAAGCTATAGTCCTGATGGTATGAAATTAGTATTTAATTCTGATAGAAGTGGTTCTAGACAATTATATATTATGAATAGAGATGGATCTAATGTTGAACGTATAAGTTTTTCATCTGGTTACTACACATCACCTGTTTGGTCTCCAAATGGAGATTATATCGCATTTACTAAAATGACGAGAACAGAAGGTTTTACTATAGGTATTATGCGTATTGATAAAAATAATCAATCTGTTGTTAGCGGTGGTGAGAGAATGATAGCGAGAGGTTATCTAGTTGAGGGACCAGTTTGGGCTCCTAATGGACGAATTATAATGTTTGCTAAATCATTTAAATTACAAGGCAAAACTCAAGGTATTAGTAGCATATATTCTATAGATATTAATGGTTATAATGAAAGAATGTTAAAAACGCCTTCTGATGCCTCAGATCCAGAATGGTCTATGACTTTAGATTAATTTATGACTTTTATGATATAAATTTATTGTAACTTTAATAATTTAAGTTATAGTTAATTAAAATATATAAGTAACTTTATTAAGAAATATATAAATATGAAAATAGGTCCTATAACATTTTCTATCAATAATATTTGCAATAGTCTACAAATAGTGGCTAAATTTGCTCCTATCTTATGTGTAGGTGTTTCATATTTAGGGGCTAGCATGGCATCCGCATGGCCAGTTCCAATTCCAACTTTACCTCAGAATCCAAAATGTGGTTATTTATTAGATACGGAATTTTTGCATTGGAGTGCAAATGGAGCATTAATTCCTGATCCACATAATCCTAATATAATACATGATGAAAATGGAATATGTTATATTGTAACATATTTTTCTGATGCATTTAGAGGCATAGTATATGAATTATGTAAAATTGATCCTACTACAACTATATCCTCTACATTAGCCTATACAACTACAACTCTTGGATCACATGATAATGAAGGTGGATTTATTGGATTAATAAAAAATAATTATAAATATCTTGTTGAAGATGGATCTATTGCCTGGTGGTAAACTCTTTTGATAAATCTAATAATTTAATGTGACTAATAAACTATCAGAATATGTTCCTACTTTAGCATATTGTTGCCCTGAACTAATATTAGCATAAAATGTATAAGTGTATGTTTCCTCCATTCCAGGGGCTAAAGTTAGACTATTTGAAAAACTATCTATTGATTGCAAATAATTAGTAGATAGATAAATACCATATTGCAAAATATTATCGCTATTTTTCATAGTTCTATTATCATTATTCGCATCATTAAAATTAACCACATAATCTATATTATAAGAAATATTGCTTGCAGCATCAACACTACATTTCACAAATAGGTTAAATGGCATCATAATATTACTATTATTATATGTAATAATATTTCCAAAATTTACATTATTTACTAATAATTCACATCTACATAAACTAGTTTCAGAACATAAAGATGCAAAAATTTCAAAATTAATTAGTAATATTATTATTAAATATATTATTTGCATGTTACTTTTCCAATTTTTAATACATCATTTTTTTGATTTAAATCAATTTTATGATCAAAATTACAGCATGTATTTTCTTCAAAAACACATGCTTTTCCTTTAAGCTTAGTTAAGTTTTTTATATCTTTAATATATACTAATCCATCATATGATGTGAATATATCTTCCCCTTCTAAACCTTCTATATCAAGTCTTCTATCAAATTCTATTGGTTGATTATTTTCATCTACTAAAATTACTTCAGCTTGTTTCACTATTGTAACATTAAAGTCTACAATTACAGCTGAATTTGATTTGGGATAAATCTTTTTACTAACACTATCATATGCAGTATCTAATGACATGTGATTTTCATCCATAGTTATTGTTGAAGGTGTAAAAGCTATGATATTTGTCACTAACAAATTACCTTTATTATTAGTATATCCAACAAATTGATTATTACTATAAATTGGTACATTTGCAATTTTGCCAGTTTTAACTATTGCAAAACTATCATAAATAATAGGTGCAATAAATAGATTATTACCCGCTAATATTAAACTTCCATCCATTAAAAATTGACTATTAATTTTATTAGATGATTTTGTTATATAAATTTTAGAATTAAAATATTTATTAGAATTACTAACAGAAGTTGAATAGTTTAATGAATCATCATTTTTAGAAAATGATCCAGTATATCCCCATCCTAACATTTTGCTTTTTGAAGATATAGATCCTTGTGTAGATGCAGAATTTTTTGATCTTGTTTGACTTAAACTAACACTATGATCTAATATATTTGTATTAAGTGATAAAGTTAGAAAATTATTATCCTTATTTTTTAAGTCAGTACCACATGTTATTATTGTACTAATATTTTTTAAAATATTCTTAGAATAATTAGCAGATATAATAGATGATTCAAAATTTTTGGAAGTGCTACTTATATAATTTAAAGAAAAATTACCTAATTTTTTATTAGGATAATTAATAGAAACTTGCAATGTATTTGCTGATCCTACAGAAGTAGGGTTAAGAGCATCTATATATTTACTACCTCCTACTAAATAATTAATATTAAAATTTATTTTTTTTCCACTATAATGATATGCAATATTAAATTTTTGTTTAGATTTAATAGATTTATCAATATTTGTTGCTATGGATGTGCTTATATATCCTAAATTCCACAATTTAAAAATATTGGTAAAACCAAGAGATGCTTGATTTTTTAAAAATTCAAAATGATATCCAGATGTCAAAGAATTATTAATACCTTTTTTATAGTCAAAACTTATTAGCAAATTTTTGTAATTATTACTTTCAATTCCAAAATTTTGTCTTTGAAAGCCAATTTCAAAAGAATAATCACTGATATTTTTTGCTAGCAAGCTAGGAACACTATAAAAAGGTACAATAATAGTCTGTATACGCCCTGTAATATCCTTCATTCGCACTATCATATCACCTGTACCGGTAGTAATAGGTATATTTGTAATTTCAAAAGGACCAGAGCGTACATCCTTACTGTAGATACTATTATTATCTACCAAAATTTCTACTGTACTTGGTAATTCAGCTGTCCCTATAAAATTTTGTAATGGTGTTAAAATTATATCAGGTTTTAAAGAAAAATTTGTAGAATATTTGACACCTAAAAACCTAGTAGAACCTGACCAGTTAGCGCTTCTTGTAGTAGCATCACCTATTGTTAATTTTGATAAATTATCAACATTATTAGAGATAAAATTACTCTCTAATCTTATAATTTTATTTAATTTCTTGGCATTTGTTTCAGATGAACTTGAAAAAAGATTTGTAAAAAAACTTGTTTGAAATTTTCCTTTATCAGATAAATAATGTAATGAATTGATACTAGCAAAAGAATTTTCTGTAGTTGAATGCGAAAATGTTAAAGAATAATTTAAGTATAATGCTTTTTCTGATTTATCAAATTTTAATAATTTAACTGAATGTCCATCTAATTCTTGTCTCATCATAGCAATTAATGGAAATAATATTGAAATAGATATATTTGTACGATCATAAGTATAATTAATATCTTTTAATAATCTTAAATCCACATATTTTTTTCCCTCAATTATTATTGTTGCTCCATTTAAATATTCAGGTCTAATTGCTAATGCAATAATATCATCAAATAATATTAATATATATTTATCATTTTCAAAATTTTGTAATATATGATACATGTTATGCATATCAACATGATTCACTTTTATTGAAACTATATTTTCGTGTAAATTATTATCTTCTATATATGTAATATCTTTATCTAAATCTATATCTCGAAATTCTTGATTATCTTTAATAATATAATTTGTTGCATAAATTTCGAATGTTAAAAATAAAATTATAATTACATATAGAATATTATTTTTATTTAGAAAACATAGCATTATTAATAAATTACAGTAAGATTTACAATATCGGTATAAGTACCAACAGCAATACTAGTTTGTCTTGCTCTGATTTTAGCATATAAATTGATAGTTTGCACTGTACCAGTTCCAGTTCCAGTTAGTGTATTTTGATTAGATGTCCAAATATTATTCATTTGTGCATCTTTATATATATCATATTCTAAATAATAATTACCATTATTATTCTTCATTCTACGTTGATCAGAAGATATACTATTAATACCAAGATCAAGGGCTATTATATAGTTTGTTTCATTTGTACATATCATACTAATTGTAGTTTGGGATATAACTGGATCTGCGCTTGTTATATCATAATTACCAAAATTAATTCCATCATTTATTGTTAAAGTACATGCAGCAATTACATTAGCAGAAAAATTTATATTTTGGGATATTGGATTAGCAAGGATTATATTATTTATTATATATATTAAAAATAATAATATTATTTTAATAAAAAAAAATTGATATTTTATAAAATCTATCATAATAGTTACTTTTATTTTCTGGCGCAATTCTAGCATATGGAGCACTACTAGAATTGCATAAAAACTTATGGAGCAATTCTAGCATATGGAGCACTACTAGAATTGCATAAAAACTTATGGCGCAATTCTAGCATTATGGAGCACTACTAGAATCGCATAAAAACTTATGGCGCAATTCTAGCATATGGAGCACTACTAGAATCGCATAAAAACTTATATTGGAGCAATTCTAGCATTATGGAGCACTACTAGAATCGCATAAAAACTTATATTGGAGCAATTCTAGCATATGGAGCACTACTAGAATCGCATAAAAACTTATATTGGAGCAATTCTAGCATTATGGAGCACTACTAGAATTGCATAAAATACTTAATTTAATTATTTACTTTGATTCGATTCATTATCTTTATTATTAATATTTTCTGTAACTTTTAAAGGTATTCTAAACTCAGTAACAAGTTGCACTTGAGATCCTTTAGTATTCATTTTACGAGGTAATTCCTTAGCAGATATTTTATACATATTATCACCAATACTATACATAATATTATTTTTCATTGCTAAACGAACTGTTTGACTGCCACCAGGTGCAATAGCATCTCGTCTTGGAACTATTATAAAATCATCATTAGGTACCCAAGATATTTTACCATCTTTATCATATGTAGCTTTTAAAATTTGTGTCTCAAAAGATGTTCCTTCTGCACCAGTATTTTTTAAAGTCATATTTACAACTTTATTTTCTTTACTCAGTTCTACATTTAATGGAGTTATAGTAAATCCAGCAAAAATAATAGATGGTGATAAACATATCACAAATAATATAGTCTTTAATTTTTTATAAATTACTTTTAACATGTATACCTTTATAAGAAAAAGTTATTTCTATTAATTAAATTTGAATAAATCTTAATTAATTAATTAAGTATTATTTATTAAATACTAATTAATGAAAAAAATCAAGTAAAATAAATAAAAAATTAATAATTATTAAATTTTATTTTTTAAAACCACTAAATAAATAAAGATTTATTAACTAATATTATTTAAAAGATTGAATGAAATAATTTTTTATAATATATTGGTAATATTAATAATTAACTTGAAATTATAGTGCTCAAAACATCATTGCCAAATTGGATTAGAGTTAAAGCACCATCATCTCAAATTTATGATGATACGAAAACACTAATCAATGATTTAAAGCTAAATACAGTTTGTGCTGAGGCAGCTTGCCCAAATATATCTGAATGCTGGAGTAAAAAACATGTTACTGTAATGATCTTGGGATCTATATGCACTAGGGCTTGTAAATTTTGTAATGTAAAAACAGGAAAACCAGATCTTCTTGATCCTCATGAACCTGAAAAACTAGCAAAAATGGTAGCTCAATTAGATTTAAAACATATCGTAATTACTTCAGTAGATAGAGATGATTTACAAGATGGTGGAGCTCAACATTTTGCTGACTGTATTAGTATAATTAGAAAATCTTCTCCTATCACAACAATTGAAATATTAACACCAGATTTTTTAAAAAAAGATGGTGCAACTGAGATAATTGCAAATGCAAAACCAGATGTTTTTAATCATAATGTTGAAACTGTGCCTTCTCTTTACAAAAAAATCAGACCTGCTGCCCGTTATTATAATTCGTTAAATTTACTGCATAATATTAAAAAATTAGATAATAATATTTTTACAAAATCAGGATTAATGGTAGGACTTGGCGAGACGGAAGAAGAGGTTATTCAAGTAATGGAGGATTTGCGCGCTGCTCAAGTAGATTTTTTAACAATTGGTCAATATTTACAACCAACAAAAAATCATGCAGAAATAAAAAAATATGTTACACCAGAAGAATTTAAATATTTAGAAAGAGTAGCTAAATTAAAAGGTTTTAAAATGGTTTCAGCTTCACCATTGACACGCTCATCATATCATGCATCTGAACATTTTGAACAACTTAAGAGATGCTAATTTTTATTATCCAAAAAATTATTTTGACAATAGACGCTAATACAAAGCTTGTAAAAAATCCTACTATCCATAATAGAATAAACCATAAGAATTTTGATAATTTTAAATTATTAATTTTATATAAAATTGCTTTAAGTATTTTCATTTGTTAATTGATCTATTAAATATTATGCTATAATTAATTATATAGTTTAGTTACATATAAGTAAAAAATTACTTGCTAATAAAGTTGATATAAGTACAATAGGTTCAGCTATATTATTTGTGGCTTATAATTTTAATTTTTATATATTATTTTATGATTATTTCGAACCTTGCAATGAGCTATGGCTCTAAATTATTATTCACTGGTGTTGATCTTCAAATCAACAAGTCAAATCGTTATGGGCTTGTTGGAGCTAATGGTGCTGGTAAATCTACATTTTTCAGAGTTCTAAATGGTGAAGAAACTTCTATAATGGGTGATATTAATGTGCCAAAAAACTGTCGTATAGGATGTTTAAAACAAGATCAATTTTTATATGAAAATGTGTCTATCATTAATACAGTTATTGCTGGTAAAAAAATATTATCGGATGCTATTAATGAAAGAGATGCTCTTATTCTAAAAGGTGAGTGTACAGAAGAAGAATGTTATCGTCTTGCAGATCTTGAACATGTAATTATTGACCATGATGGTTATAATGCTGAATTTGTGGCTTCTGAATTATTAACTGGTCTTGGGATTGCACCACAATATCATTATGAACCTCTCTCAGTTCTTTCTGGTGGTTATAAAATAAGAGTATTACTTGCACAAAGTTTATTTAATGATCCAGATATATTATTACTTGATGAACCAACAAACCATTTGGATATAAATTCTATTTATTGGCTTGAGGATTATTTAAAAAGTAATTTTAAAGGTAGTTTGATTTTTATATCACATGATGTTGCATTTTTGAATAATCTATCAACTCATATACTTGATATAGATTATGGTGAAATAAGATTATATCATGGTAATTACAATAAATTTGTACAAGAAAAGGAACAAATAATTGCACAAAAAATTACAGAAAAAAAGTTTGTAGAAAAGAAAATCGCTGTTATGCAGAGTTTTGTTGACAAGTTTGGTGCATCAGCTGCAAGAGCTCGTCAGGCTCAATCTCGTGCAAAACAAATAGATAAAATTGAACTACCAGATATACAAAAATCATCAAGAATATATCCTAATTTTATTTTTAAAGCAAAGAGAGCCTCTGGTAAATTAGTTTTAAAAACAAAAGATATATGGAAAACATATGGTGAAAAAAATATCTTACGTAAAGTTGGTTTTACTGTGGATAGAGGTGATAAATTAATAATTGTTGGACCAAATGGTACTGGTAAATCTACTTTACTTAAAATATTACTTGGTAATATAATTGCAGATAAAGGTGAATATGAATGGGGTTATGAATCTCAAATATCATATTTTAGTCAAGATCATCATGATTTATTAAATGAGTCTTTAAGCGCGCTACAATGGATACATAAATATTTTTCACATAGAACTGAATATGAAATTAGAACTGTTTTGGGGCAAGTATTATTTACAAGCGATGAAGCAAATAAAAATATTTTAAATTTAAGTGGTGGTGAAGGGGCTAGACTTTTACTTGCAAAATTAATATTAGAAGAGTCAAATATATTAGTACTCGATGAACCAACCAACCATCTAGATATTGAGTCTAAAGAATCTTTAAAAAAATCTCTTAAAAACTATTCTGGTACTTTAATCCTTGTAACGCATGATCGTGATTTTGCCACAAGTATTGCCACAAGAATTATAGCAATCTCTGATAAATCAATTATAGATTTTAAAGGTAGTTACAAAGAATATTTAGATAAATATGGCAAAGATTATTTAACTCAATTAAAAACTTAAATTAAAATATATGTATAAATATTTATTTAATTATCATTTTATTTTATATATTGGTTGGTTGATAGTTCAGATTTTTAAATCTGGATATGAAGTTGCTAAAATAATATGTAGTCCCAGAATAGAATTATTTGAGAATTTTAGATGGATTGATGCATATAAAAATAACGATATAGTTAATGTCATATATGCAAATTCTATAACATTAACACCAGGTACTATTACTCTTGATATAAAAAATGATAAATTATTAATCCATGCATTACAGAAATCATGGATTGATGATATAGAAAATAATAAAAATATATTAAGTAAAATTATAAATATATAAATATTTATACAATTTTTGTTATAAATTATCTTGACTTCTTAGAAATATCTACGGTAGAATATATAAAAATATTAATTTTATTGGAGAAAAAATATGAGGTCAGAAGGAGAGCATATTTACTATTTTTATGGTATAACCACAAAGAAGTTAAACATATTATTTACTTATAATAATCAAGTAATACCTAATGATAGAATGTATAGTGGTAATTTACTTAGAGGTATATTGAATCCAATTTCATACAAAAAAAAACTCACAAAAGAAAATTTTAAAAATCCATTTGAAGAAAGTCCTGAATCACCTATTATTGAAAATACTGATGCTATTGGTAATATTTCTAATAAATTAATAGAAATAAAAACTTTTGAGGATTTATCTACAAAAGAAACAATATCTAGTAAAAAAGTTCAAGCAATTACAGGTCCAGCTATATTTAATTTTTTAGATATGCAATTTTATCTTAAACCAGATTGCGAATTTACAATATCTGAAGAACAATATAATATACATATATCTGAAGTAAATTTAACACCAGGTGATAGATTAAATTATCCCGATGCGACAATGATAGGTACTACAGAATTTTATTGCACGATTCCAGAAAATTATAATAGTACAGTATAATTTCAAAACTTATAATTATATGATATTTTATAATTATTTAAATCATCTATAACGCCAATTAGTTGAACAATATAAAGACTCATAGAAATTGAAATGATACGAATTTTATAATTAATATTTCGATAATTTAATTTTATAAATTGACCAGGTTTAATATTAATATATATATCAGTAATTGGAAGAGAAAATTCAATTATTTGATTTTCTATTTTTGCATTTTTAATAATCAAATCACCAATTGCTGAAATTTCTATTTTAGACAGAATTATTGGTAATTTTATCAATATATTTTTTTTGAAAGAAGAATTGTCACTAATTCTATGAAACATATTTTTATATTCATTATTTCTATCAATAAAATTAATATGAAGATCATTTATAATATTATTGTTTGAAACATTAGTATGTTTTAAATATGTTTCATCATTAAGCTCCAATAAATCTTGACTATTGATATGATATTCATCTGCAGCAAGTCGTTTACTAAATTTTATAATTTTATACTCACATGTTACAACATCAAAAAAATAACATATTCTAAATAAATTTATAAGATCAATAATAGTCATAGATTTTGTAATATGAACTCCATATATTGCTTCATCGATTGAACTTACATCAATATTTGTAACATCAATATTAGCCCTGCTACTCAATTCCAGAAGAAGAGAAGATAAATTACATGAGGTAAATTTATTATTTACCCAATGTCCTTTCTCCCATAAATTATTATCTCTCCATATATTTAAACATGGCCATGCTGGATAAGGTCTTGCATCCCAAGTCCACAAAAACATTTCTTCTATAAATTCTTTTTTATTCCAATAATTGTAAAATGCTTTAATAGCATTTCTTTGAATTGCAAAATCAGTTTGACCATTTGAATTTTTAGGAACTCCACCATCACGTGATTTTGGATCATAAAATATATTAGGTTGATTTGTTGATTTATCTATTGATGGAAAACCAAATTCAGTAAACCAAATTTTTTTCATTTTTGGAACCCATAAAGTCTTAGAGCCATCTGGATTATAATGATAATTTTTCCACCAATATTCAAGATTTTTTAATGCATAAGAAGGAGATAGTTCGCATTTATTACCATTTCCATCAATATAATAATCATAATTTTCACCTGAATCAAATCCATTCTTTATCTCAAGTTCCGAAATATAATTACTATTAGAATCTGTAATAGGAAAATAAGCATCTATACCAATCACGTCGATATATTCTGATGCAAATAATTTATCCATATTATACCAACCACCTTCTGTATGGTGATATTCTGACCAGTCAGCTGCATAGATAATTTTTACATGTTTTGGCAATATTTCTCTAACTATTTTTGCCAGTTGAATTAACTCATCTACAGCTGGAAAACTATTATTGTCATCTCTAATTTTAGTAAGACCAATAAGTTCTGAACCTATAACAAAAGCATCAATATAATCTTTTGTTAATTTCGCATAATGTAATATGAAATTATTATAACCATCTTCTTTACAAAAAAAATCTTTAATTACTTTAATATCACCACTTAAATGTCCACGCCAAGGTTTACCTTGAATATCAAGAAAAATCATACTATAGAACATTATCTTTAATTTACGTGTTTTTAGTTCTTGTAAATAACGCAAAATACTTGCATCATTTACAGTTCCACCATAATTTGGATTTTGCCTTTCATCTCTTGAAACAAGCTTTGCTGTATTTCTTGTATAATTTGCAACATGCCATTCTTCGCTATAGAATGTAAATTCATCTTGAATCTCAACATATGGTTTTATAGAACAAAATTCTATATTAAGATTATCTCCAAACCAACATACTACAGGTGCAATCCATTCTATATTACTACATGTTGTTTGAAGCTGATTTAAACTATGAAGACTATTAGCGATTTTTTTATAATTATGTGAATTGATAGGTTCATCACATATGATTTGATCATTATGAGTTTTTATTATTTTATTTTGAATGATAGTATCATATACAAATTCTCCTGATCCTGGAATCATAACTATAGATTTGACTAAATCTTCAACATTTAATTGGCTAGAAATATTAGTTTTACGCATTATTTCAAAAGAAAAATTTGGTAATATATCTCCAAAATCTTTTAAAGCTAATTCTTCAAATATAATATAGGCAAGTCCTCTAAAAGCAGGAACTTTATTCTTTGGATATTTTGATGCAATTAATTTATCAGGAAGCTGATTTTCATCTCCATAATATAAAGATATTTTATAATTGGATACATCAATTATCTTATCATTTGCCCATATTCTTCCCATTTCAGAAATGCTGCCTTCACATAATGCAAATGCACATGAAATAAAATATTCACAATTAATTATATTATTCTCTTCTTTATTTTCTACTATTTTAATTTCATCAGCCCATATAATTTTTCCAATTACTTTACTATGTCCAAATATTAATGGAATATTTTCACCATAACGCGCTATATTTAAATAAAATCCATTTTTTACATTTCTATATCGCAAATATTCTTCATCATCTTCATCATTTAAATGATCTATATATTCACCTAAATTTTTGCCAAAAAAGCGACCAACTGTTGACAATATTCCACCACCAAATTGTCCACCTATAAAACTACCAATAGCTCCAAAAATTTGACCAAACATATTATCCTAAATTATATTTTTATCAAAATTATATTATCAAAAAAAAATACTCTACTAATAGATTATTATATAAGTCTATGATATACTCATCTCTGGTTACAAATTTTTTTAATTTTGGGAATATATGAGTAATGCAAAAAATTTAAATAGCGCAATTGAGACAATATCTGTTCATTCACCAGATACGTCTATTTTTACGCTTTTAGGATCATCAGATATAGTTAGTAAACTGGTGATGTTAATATTATTTTTCGCTTCAATTTGGACTATTGCTATAGTTATTAATAAATTAATGCGCATATCATCTATCACAAAAAAAATTTCTAATTTTGAGAATAGTTTTTGGTCTGGTGCTATTTTAGATCAATTATATGAAACTGTTAAAAATAAAGTAAATGATCCAATGACAGCTATATTTGTAGCTGCTATATGTGAGTGTAAAAAACAAAATACTAAGAATCTCTCTTATGAATTAAAAGAAAATCATAAATATAGAATTAATTCTTCTATGCAAATAGTACGAAATCGAGAAATGGAAAGCTTAGAGAAAAATCTTGGTGTATTGTCAGCTATTGCAAGCACATCTCCTTTTATAGCATTATTTGGTACTATTTGGGGGATAGTAAATAGTTTTCAGGCAATTGGAATTTCTAAAAATACATCACTTGCTGTCGTTGGGCCTGGTATCGCTGAAGCTTTAATTGTGACAGGGATAGGTCTAGTGGTAGTGGTACAGGCAATGTTATTGCATCATTATTTATTATCCAAAACTATAAATATCAATAATAAATTAGATGAATTCATGTCAGAACTTGAATTAATTATATCTAGAGCAATTGATGAAGAAAAATTATGATTAGGAGAAAATTAATAAGACGTTCACAACATCATTTCATTTCAGACATCAATGTCACACCTCTTGTTGATGTGATGCTTGTTTTACTTATCATATTTATGATTGCATCTCCTATGTTAGTCTCAGGAGTAACTGTTGATTTGCCAGAAACAAAATCAATCCCAATTGCAGGACAGGATCAACCTCTTGTTGTAAGCCTTAATAAAGATGGAGAAATCTATATAATTGACACTCAAATTAATAAAGCTGATTTAAATACAAAACTATCAAGCATAGTTAATGAAAAGAAAGATACGCGTATATTCGTAAGAGGTGATAAAAATGTTGCATATGGTAAAGTTGTAGAACTAGTTGCAGAAATTCATTCAGCTGGTTTTTCTAAAGTGGCGCTCATATCAAATATTAAAGATAATGACAGGAAATAATTTTAAACAGACACCAATCTTTATGCAACATAATGACGCTAATCATCGTGTCAAACATGCAATTTATGGGCATAATGATTCATCTATTTCTAAATTTTCTTTAATATGTTCAATTATATTACATATTATATTTATTTATTTACTATTATTTAAAACCTCGTTTCATAATGAATTACCAGAAGAACAAATTATTAGCTTTGAAATTTTAAATGTTAGTGATAAATCAAATGTACCAAATAAACAGATTCAGAAAGATGAGCCTATTGAAAATGAAGATGCTAAACATGTTGAACAAATAAAAGAGATTAAAGCTTCAGAGGTAGAAAAACAAATAGAGGAAAAACCAGTTGAAGAACCAAAAATTGATCCTATTTCAAAGCCAGATGCAGAAATATTACCAATTAAAGAAGAGAAAAAAATAGAAAAGAAGATAGAAGAGAAAATAACACAGGCTCCATCTCCTAAAAAACCAGTAATATTACAAGAAAAGAAATTAGAAAAACCAAAGCCTAAAGTTGCTGATAATAAAGATTTAGATAAATTATTAAAAAATTTAGAACAATCATCTGAAGGGAAAAATCCTCAATCTAATAAATATGCACGGACTCAAAAAACAGGAGATAAATTTGAATCTAAGGGACCTTTTGATGAAGAAGAAGTAATCAGCATTACAGAAGCCAATATGATTAAACAACAGATAGAGAGAAATTGGAATATTAATATTACTTCTTCAGATCTACATGATGCAAGAATCACATTATTTATATCTTTAAATCAAGATGGTGTTGTTGCTAATGTGAAATTAGTTAATAAAAAATGCGGAGCATTATCTGACAACATATGCCAAACATTGGCAGATAGCGCACAGAGAGCAGTTTGGCAATCTAGCCCAATTCAGCATTTAGATCCCAAAAGATATAATTTATGGAAAGAATTTAATATGTTATTCGATCCAAGTAAATTAATGTAATTAATTATTACATAACACTCTATCCAAAGCTATAGAAAAATAAAATATAAAAGTACGTGACATTATTGAAATGATCTAATAATAAATAAAATTACTTGTAATGAAAACAAATGAAAATTTGAAATTTCTATAGTTTACAAACATTGTTGTATTTGCAATAAATTACCTTGATATATTAATTCAAATTATGCTTCATAAATCAAATGCATTTTATATATATTTATGATATAATCGTTTCAGTTGTCAATTTGTTATAAAGGTTTTAATTTTATGCATGATAATTCAGATTTGATTCAAGTTACAAATAATGTAACCAGCGTAACTAGCTGTGAGCATGGTTTTTATAAATATTTACAAAAAATCAATATTATTCCTTCTCTCTCGCAAGAAGAAGAATTTTTATTAGCTAAGTCGTATCTCGAAAATGAAGATCTGAGCGCAGCTCATAAGTTAGTTTCAAGTCATTTAAAACTAGTTGCAAAAATTGCTGTGAGATATAAGAATTATGGACTTCCATGGCCTGAGCTAGTTTCAGAAGGGAATATTGGTCTTATGCAAGCTGTGAAAAAATATAATCCTGATTTGGGATTTCGTTTATCAACTTATGCAATGTGGTGGATTAAGGCCTCTATTCAAGAATATATTTTACGTTCATGGTCTCTTGTTAAAATTGGTACAACAACAGCTCAGAAGAAATTATTCTTTAGTTTAGCTAAAATAAAACGTAAATTAACTAATTTATATTCTAGATCTTTAACTGAAAATGATTTTTCAGCCATTGCTCGGGAAATAGGGGTGTCTACTGCTGATGTAGCTGAGATGAACATAAGATTGAAAAGTCATGATCTCTCACTGAATAATAATATTGATGAAGATGGAAATGAATTAATAGATTTTTTACCTGAAAAAACTCCTAATCAGGAAGTAATGTTTATACAAAAGCAAGAATCAGCTAATAAACATAAATTACTTAAAGAAGCAATGACTGTGTTAAATGAACGTGAATATCATATATTAACAGAAAGAAAATTAAAATATGAACCTTCAACTCTTGAAGTTTTGAGTCATTATTATAATGTTTCAAAAGAAAGAATAAGGCAAATAGAAGAAGTTGCATTTAAAAAAATACAAAAATTTATTTTAGATAAAACTTCTACTAATAATATTATTAGAATTAAATAAGAGACGAATCATATATGTCGGCACAAATTATAGAATTATTATTTTTTGCAACTATTGCATTTCTTATAATAAATAAATTAATTACTATGCTTGGAACTAGTTCATCTGATGATCAAATTAAGCAAGGAACTAGTTTTCATAAAAATATTATTAAAGATGTAACAAATAGTTTGAGTTCTGAAGAAGATATTGAATCTTCAGAACTTAAAGAGTTCGAAAATATTATATTAAAAAATAAAATATCTGAAATTGTTTCTGAACTGAAAAATGTAAGAAAAAAACTTCCAAATTTTAATTTGATACATTTTGTTAATATATCCAAAAAAGTGTTTCAAATGATTATAGAATCTAGTATTGAGCAAAAATCTGATATTTTATCTTCATTAATTGACAAGAGATTCATCACACAATTTAATTCTATGTCTTCTAATTATATAAATTTTAACTTTGCTAATTTGTCTGCAAAAGTTTCTGAAATTTATATGTTTGGTAATAATATATTTATTAAATTATTATTCTCAAAAGTAGAAAATAATTTTTCAGAAGAATGGACTTTTAGTAAAAGTTTAATATCGCAAGATGTTAATTGGATTCTTGTAAATATCGAAGCATAATTTTATAGGAATAGATAATGAGTCTTTTAGAAAGTTTAGATAAAATTAGCAATCGTTATGATGATTTATCAAAAAAATTAGGCACTGGTATTATTGATGATGATTTTGTAAAAATGTCTAAAGAATATGCAGAATTAACACATGTAATAGATAAAATTAATTCATATAAAAAAGTTTTAAATGAGCTTGAAGATGCAAAATTAATGTCTATTGATCATGATATTGATGAAGATAGTAGAAATATGTTTCTTGATGAAGTAGAGCATTTACAAAAAATCCTTCCAGAATTTGAACAAAATGTAAAAATAGCATTATTACCAAGAGATGATGCTGACAGTAAAAGTGCTATAATAGAAGTACGAGCTGGCACTGGTGGGGAGGAAGCCGGCCTATTTGCTGCATCTTTATTTTCTATGTATCAGAGATATGCGGAATTAAAAAAATGGAAATTTGAAATATTACAAATCACAGATACAGGTATTGGTGGATATAAAGAAGCTTCAGCATCGATTACAGGAAGTAATGTATTTGCAAGATTAAAGTTTGAATCTGGTGTACATAGAGTGCAAAGAGTACCACAGACAGAAACAAATGGTCGTATTCATACTTCAGCAGCGACTGTTGCAGTCTTACCTGAAGCTGAAGAAGTTGATATTAAAATAGAAGATAAAGATTTAAAAATTGATACTTACAGAGCATCCGGTGCAGGTGGTCAACATGTTAATACAACAGATTCAGCAGTTCGTATTACTCATATTCCAACAGGAATTGTTGTTGCTCTTCAAGATGAGAAATCACAACATAAAAATAAAGCTAAAGCATTAAAAATCTTACGTTCTAGAATATATGAGCATGAAAGACAAAAAATTGATTCAGAACGCGCTGCAAATAGAAAGGATCAAGTTGGCTCTGGTGATCGATCTGAGAGAATTCGCACATATAATTTTCCACAAAGTAGAGTATCTGATCATAGAATAAATTTAACATTATATAAAATAGATGCGATTGTTAAAAATGGTGAACTTGATGAAATTATTGATGCTTTGATTGCTGATGATGAGATTAGAAGACTTGGAGAAATAACATAGAAATGTTAATTAAAAATGAAACTGATACAAAAAATTTTGTACAACATTTCGCTAGTAATTTAAAAAAAAATGATATTATTGCATTAAATGGTAATTTGGGTGCAGGTAAAAGTTTTATCTGTAGAGAAATTATTCAATATTTTTGTGGCGCTCATACTAATGTCATTAGTCCTACATTCAATATTTTGCAAACATATGATGCTCCCAATTTTACGATATATCATTATGATCTTTATAGATTAAAATCTAAATCAGAAATATATGAACTTGGTTTTGAAGAAGCTTTAAATAATAATCTCTGCCTCATTGAATGGCCTGAAATTATAGCTTCAATATTACCAAGTCCTTATATCAATATTTCCATTGAAATTCTGCCAAATGGATTTAGAGAAATTATTGTTAAGAATTCTTAACAATACATATTTTCAAATCCTATATTTCCTAATATACAATAATCACAATATTCTTCTAATGTAATATTTGGTAAACCAGACTTTTCTACAAAAAGTTTATAATCTTGTTCCAGCTCTATCGATATATCATTTATTTTATTCTTTATTTTATTCTTTATTGTAATATCATTGCTTTTCTGTAATTCACCTATTTCATTGAAAGTAGTAATAATAATTTTTTCATAAATCTCTGATATAACTAAATTCTCTAAAGTAACATAATCTGCTTCTTTTTTTTTTGCTTTTTTTGCAGATGCTTCAATATCACCATCAGACATTATATTTGCCAAATCATCTACATCGTAGATTTTTTCATAAGGTTTTACTATTGATGCTAATTTTACTTTATCCCTAATCTTATTGATTTTTTCCTCTATATCACTATTTGTCATAATTTCAAGATCAAATGTTTTCTTCTCATTACGAATATAAGAGTGCTCTGGTAGTTGGTTGAATTGACCAGACTTTTTCCAAATTTCAAATTGCTTCATTCCTGTTTTAAAATTTTCATCTGACCAAGGTGTTTTTAATAAAAAATTTATAGTGGGCAAAAATGATGATACTTGAATATTATACGACATAGGTAGATAATATATAACTATTTCTCTATTACTTATAGTCATTCCATCAGAATTTGTATTTGTAATATCAGATAGAGCTGCAACAAGCGTAGCATTTTTAGCACTATAATCATAAGTTATACATGCTAATAATTTTTCATTACTATAGTCTGAAACAGTATGTGCCATATCAGTCAATATCAGCTCTTTTTGTTTGCAATTCTTGAGTTGATTTATAAATTTCTTATTTTCTTCTTCAATAGTTTTCGCCATTTCAATAATTTTCGCCATTATGTTTCTCACTTATTAATTAACTTAAATTGTTATGTAATATAGATAATGAATTATAAAAGGTCAATATATGAATTGAATTATGAAAATTATCTCTATATTATTATCAAATAATTAAATTCATAATGATTTGATGTGAATAATATTTCAAAGATTAAAATTGGTAATATAGAATTACCTCATAATGTAGTTTTGGCTCCAATGTCAGGAGTAACAGATCTACCATTTAGAAAGCTAGTTCGTACATTTAGTAAAGGTCTTATTGTATCAGAAATGGTTGCAAGTAGAGCTATGATAATTCAAACAAAGCAATCTATGCAAAAATCTGCTATTCTGGATGATAATATTGGTGCATGTGTACAAATAGCTGGTTGTGATCCTGATATTATAGCAGAGGCAGCAAAAATGAATGAGGATATGGGAGCTAAAATTATAGATTTAAATTTTGGTTGTCCCGCTAAGCAAGTTGTTGGTGGATATGCTGGTTCAGCTTTGATGCGTGATGAAAAATTGTCTAAGGAAATTATGGAGAAAACAGTAAGATCTGTAAAAATCCCTGTAACTCTAAAAATGCGTATGGGTTGGGATGAGAATAGTAAAAATGCGCCAACATTAGCTAAAATTGCCTATGAGTCAGGTATTCAAATGATTACTGTCCATGGTAGAACGCGAGCGCAATTTTATAGTGGCACGGCTGATTGGGAATTTGTATCCAAAATTAAAGAAGTTTCAATATTACCACTAATTGTTAATGGTGATATAAATTCATGTCAAACAGCTGTGGTAAGTCTTATCAAATCTAAAGCTGATGGTGTGATGATCGGACGTGGTGCTTATGGAAAGCCTTGGATTATATCACAAATTGCTCATTATCTTGAAACGAATGAAGTAAAAGCTCCTCCAACATTGAGCGAGCAGTTAAATATAATTTTAACACATTATGATGATGCATTGGAACATTATGGAGTTGAAGCTGGATTGAAAATCATGAGAAAACATCTTGGTTGGTATAGTTCTGGTTTACCTAATTCAGCAGAGTTCAGAGGTAATATAAATTTGTTAACTGAAGCGCAGGATGTAAAACAACGAATAAAAGAATTCTATAGTAAAACTATAGAAATTATAGAATTATCTGAGCCAATTTATGTTTAAAAAAAATGCAAATTATCAAGATATTGTAAAATCTATTGCAATAATCGCGATGGTGATTGATCATTTAGGACTATTTCTCTTTCCAACATGTCTTGAAATGAGAATTATTGGTAGAATAGCAATGCCTATTTTCTGTTTCTGTGCTGGTTATAATTTTCGTAACAAAATTAGAATAGAAGTAATTTTAGGAGCTATATTTGTTGCTATTATGAACAAATTGCTCAATTCACCTTATGATCCTAATATATTAATATCTATATCTCTTGGATTATTATACTTAAAATATATTTATCCAAATATTTCTCATAATATCTTATATATTCATATATTTATATTAACATTGTTATTTCCTATAACAAAGTTCATGTTTGATTATGGTACTTTGGGAATTATCATAATGATTATTGCTCATATGATAGTCAATCGAAGAATAAATTTTAAATTAGGGATAATGATAAGTTTAATCATTGCATTGAGTAATATATTAATCTATTGGCCTTTAACATTAAATTACAATATAATAATAATTATTATGTTCTGTTTTCTATATAAATTAATGATATTTAAAAATTTCACGCATAATGTGAATTGTAAATTTATGTTATTATCTCGTTATAGTTTATATATCTATATAGTTGATTTATTTTTAATGGAAATAATATATTTATTATGAAAAAATATATAATCACCATATTAGTATTTTTATATTCTAACTATGTTTTTGCTGACATACCTAAAATAATTACTACAGTAGAACCAATTGCAGGTATAATATCAACTTTATCTAAAAATATGAATATTGATGTTTTGGTACAAAATAATAATTGTGCGCATCATTATCATTTAAAACCTAGTGATTTAATCAAAATAGACAAAGCTGATATAATAATATATATAGATAATTCTTTCGATAGTTTTATTACAAAATTTTTAAAAGAATCAAATGCTGAAATAATAAAAATTAGTGATATTAAAAATTTGAATTTAATTAAAAATATTAATAGTCAATCTACTAATTGGCATATTTGGATGGATTTAGAGAATGTAAAAATTATATTAAATCATTGTGC
Source organism: Rickettsia conorii (assembly GCA_020726135.1). Classification (GTDB taxonomy): domain Bacteria; phylum Pseudomonadota; class Alphaproteobacteria; order Rickettsiales; family Rickettsiaceae; genus DYTE01. The sequence goes on along the minus strand of DYTE01000014.1, from coordinate 2,421 downwards.
TGAAATAATAATAAATAAATTTCCAGAATTAAGAAGTGAAATATATCAAAATCTTAAAAATATGGAAAAGCAAATTGATATTTTACAAAAATTTAAAAATGAAAAATTTCATGATATTAAACATTTAATATTAATGGGGGATAGTTTAGAATATCTTTTTTTAAAAGATAATCATATTGATATTACTCATATAGAAAATTCAAAACAAAAAACTATTAATAATGTTTTAAACTTAAATAATCTTTTAAGTAATTCTTCTTCTAAATGTATCATTACTAACAATTTAAGTGATAAAAAACAATATAAGAAATTGCATAATAATATTAATATAATTTTTCTTAGTGGAGAGGATTATGTTATGAAAACAGAATTTCTTTCTTTCTATAGTAGAATTATTACTCAAATTATAAATTGTAAAAATATAGAATAAATTATGACCTATGTAGTTACAGATAAATGTATCAAATGTAAATATACAGATTGTGCTGTTGTATGTCCTGTAAATTGTTTTTATGAAGGAGATTTAATGTTAGTTATTGATCCTGATGAATGTATAGATTGTGGGGTATGTGCAATTGAATGTCCAATTTCCGCAATAGTTCCTGAATCTAAAGAATTAATAGAACAGATTGAAAGAGCAAAAATATGTTCACGGAAATGGCCAAATATTACAAATAAAAAAGATCCTCTACCAGATGCTGAAAAATATATAGATGAGGAGAATAAATTTGAAAAATATATGTTGAATAAAATATGACTTCTTATAAATTAAAAAAGATGATATATTTAACTTGAAATTTAAGTAATTTTACTATATTTTTCATAAAATTAATTATTACTATAAATTGCTGGTTTAATAGAAACAATATTGTTATAATCTGTTTAGATGTTATTACAGCAATTATCAATTTATAAATTACATATATTAAAAATTTATGCGTTCTGCCATTATCGATATAGGTTATAATGCTATAAGAGTTGTTATACATGATTCTGATAAGTTAGGTTCTCTTGAAATTTTTAATAATAAATTTCGTAGTGACATTAGAACATTATTATCTTTATCTGATCTAGAAATTAATCACCACACTTATTTATCTTTTGAATATATTACTCATATTATCAAAAATTTGTCAGTAAAAAAAATTAAATGCGTTGCAACTGCTGTACTAAGAAATCATCCGAAATCTCAAGAATTTATTACTATTATAAAACGTAAATTTAATATAGATATAGAAATTTTATCAGGTGAGAAAGAAGCCCAACTTATGGCAACTGGTCTTATATCCGGAGTAGTTAACGCTTCTGGAATTGTTGCTGATTTAGGTGGCGGTAGTTTAGAACTTGCTGAAATATTTAATAAAAAAATTTCTGTATTAGAATCACTTCCTATAGGAACTAAGATTAAAGTAGAGAATTATTTTTGCGATGAATTGATAGAAAAGATTTTTATAAATAAGGCAACAAAATATCAAAATCTATATTTAGTAGGAGGAGCATTTAGAATTATAGGAAAACATTATATACAATATATAAAATATCCTCTAAAAAATCTTCATAATTTAACAATTTCTACAATAGATTTTTTAAATTATTTAAATAAATTGTTAAATATTAAATTTCAAAAAATAGGAGATAATAGTTTATTTTTTGATAAAAAAGCAGTTTATATTTTACAATCTATGATTAGAGTTATTAAACCTGAAAATATAGTTATTTCTAATTATGGCTTAAAAGAAGGTGTAAGATTTTATTCATTAGATGAGCATGAGCAACAAAAGAATTTAATTTTTGAACGTATTAAAACGATAACTAAATTTAATGAAGATATTTGCGAAATACAGAAATATATATTACTTGTAAAAAATCTTTTAATATCTAATAATGATTTAACTTTAGATACTATAAAATTATCTATTATGCTTACTCATTTTAATAAAAATATTGATAAAAATCTTAAGGCTAGTTTTATATTAGATTTCATATTATCATGTGATATACCTTTTATAAATTCTCAAAGAATAATGCTTGCATTGACTCTTACTCAGACATATTCATCTAAAAATGATTTATATATAAATAAATTAGCTCAAAAAATTTTAACAAATGATGATTATAAAAATAGCTTAATATTAGGTAATTTTTTAAAATTAGCTCAACATATTGATGGCCCTGAATTTATTTCTCCATCTTTTGAGCTACAAGTGAATAATAGCAATAATATTATTGTTACTACATATACAATATTACCCAAATCTATATTTAAATTAGTTATAGAACATATTAAAATAATTAATTCTATAAGAAATGATGATATTAATTGTTTTTGATAATTTTAGTTTTTTTATATATAATCAGGATTTAACTAACATAAATAAGGAAAATCATGCCTAGATCAAAATTTCTTGATCCAACAAATGA
>DYTE01000005.1:432-60369 GCA_020726135.1 Rickettsia conorii | reverse complement strand
GTTTAGAATCAATAGTTTTCAGCATTTTTATTTTCTTAGTTAGAACGGCCCTGCTGATTCATAGGTTTTAATAATAATACAAAATAAGTCTCTCCAATATTTTCATATATAAAACTTAAGATATTTTTTTTCTCATCAACGGATGATAAATTAGATTCAATTAAATTGATTTTGTCATTTAGAGAGTCCAAAGTTTGTCCATTATAATTTTGACTATATAGATTTATAATAGCACGGTCTTCTGCTGGGACCATCTCATGTTTTATAGATTTAATTAATAAAATACTTACAATTACACTAGCTAATAATATAAATATTGCTGATTTTTTATAATTTATTGTTTTTTGTAATAATATACTATATTGCAAATTTAAAGATTCGAAAAAATGATTAAATTTCTTATGAAAACTATATTCTTTATTATCTATTAAAGTCATTTTGCACATAATAGGAGATAATGTCAGCGCAACTATTCCTGAAATAATAATAGATCCACTTAAGGCTACAGCAAATTCTTTAAATAGATCGCTTACTGTTCCAGTCATGAACAAAAATGGTGCATATACAGTAGCTAAAGTTAACGTCATAGCAATTATAGAGAAACATATAGTTCCTGCTCCTTTTAATATAGCATCATTTATAGACAGGCCTTTTTGTAAATATCTATGAATATTTTCAAGCACAATAATTGCATCATCTACAACAAGACCAACACTTAAAACTATTGCAAGAAGAGTCATAAGATTTATAGAAAATCCAAAAATTTTGAGCAATATAAATGATCCAGCAATTGATATGGGTATTGTCACAAGTGGTATAAGAATGGTTCTAATATTACCTAAAAATATAAATATAATAATTATAACAAGAATAATTGCTTCAAAGATGGAAGATAAAATATTATTTAGTGAATATCGTATAAATTCTGAGCTATCAAGAACAATTTCCATATTAATATATTGTGGTATATTTTCCTTTAAAGATTCTAATAAATTTTGAACATTATTGGAAATTTCAAGTGAATTTGCATCATTTTCTTTATATAAAGCAATAGCAACAGATGGGATAGAATTTACTCTCAAACGAAAATCTTTGTCATCTTTGACCAAATTTAAATCAGCTATATTTTTTAAATATATTGTTGATTTATTATTTTTAACATGTGATTTTATTATTAAATTTCTATAATCATCAAGATCTTCATATTTAATATTTAAACTCATTGGAATTTTATCATGATATTTACCAATAGGTAAAGCTATTGGCATATTTTTTATGGATGAAAATACATCTGATGCATCAATCTTTAGTTCATACATTTTTTGAGCATCGAGTTTTATTTGGTAATTATAATATTCTCCCCAAATTTCTGTTCTTGCAATTCCTCTAATAGTATTGAAGATATTTTTAAAATGCATATTAGCATAATGAGTTAAATCTGCCATATTCATATTATCGCTTCTAAGAGATATTAGAATGAATGGTGATCCATCTCCAACTTTGCGCTCAATAATTGGTGTGCTAGCATTTTCAGGTAATTTATTTCTAGAATTATTTAATATTTCTTGAATAGATGCTACAGCCTTATCGATAGAACTATTATTATTGAAGTTTAACCTTATAACAGATTGTTCATTTTTTGATGTAGAATCAATAAGTTTCAAATCTTTAATTGATGATAAACCATCTTCTAACATTTTAGTAATTGATAATTCTATAAGCTCAGCAGATGCTCCTTGATAATGGGTACGTACTGTAATAGTTGGAATAATTATATTAGGATATTCACGAATAGTAAGACTTGTATAACAAATGATGCCTATTATAATAATCATACAATTTAAAATAATTGCAGTAACTGGATGTATTATAAAATAATCTGTAATTTTCATTTATAATTTATTCATTGTCGAGTATCATATGGATTATTGCTACTATTTGGATTATCAGGAACGCGTCCTTCAGTTTCTACTCCAAAAAAATATTGTTTAATTTTATTCATTAATCCACCAGAAGTTTTCATCACGTTACGTTCATATTCATTATTTCTATCTCGATTTGGTGGATTTTGTATACATTGCCAAAAAGCATTAATATTCCCACCAGCAAGTGTTTGAGGACAAGCAGCCGCAACATTTAATGTATTATCAAGAATATTTATCGTCTCATTTTGTACTAAATCTATTACACCAATGGATTTTAAACCTGTGAATACATAATAACACACAATTAATGAAACCATAATTATATGAATATTCCATGTCCATATCCATACAAATAAAGGATTTTTAAATAGAAAACCAAAAATTTGTTTTGCAATATCAAACATAATTCTATTATCTCAAAAAAACAAACATATCATATTATGATTGAAATAATATTTTTAGTCAATCATTTGATGATGCAATATTATATATTAAACACATTATTGAGGAAACTGTGAGCCCAACACCAAGTTCTACTAAAAATATACCAATATGTTCAGCTGTTATTTTGTCTTGGTGAATAGTATAATAATTTAAATAATTATCACCATAAAACAAAGATATTAAGCCAGTTAATATATAAATCATTATACCTAATACAGATATAACTAATAGTAAATCAATATATATTTTTTTATTAAAAATAGTTTTGTTGCAAATTAATTCATATAATATAATTGCAGATGCAAAAATTACACCTGCACTAAATCCTCCACCTGGAGAATTTTCCCCAGCTAGTTGAATATATAAAGAATATATCAATATATAGGGTAATATGAATAAAGCTAAATATTTGGTTATAGCTGTTATTTGCAACATACACTAATCAAAATTATGCAGATTTTTTACTACGATAAACTACAGTTGGAGCATTTCCAAAAGTTTTTCTTGGAGATCTTTTTCTGTCATTAAATGATGAATGTTTGTTATCACCATCATTTTTACTTGTTCTATCAAAACTTCTATTTGATTTATTACCAAATGAGCGTCTTTTATTTCCACCACTACCAGGTTTTTTTTCATATGGATTTTCACCAGTTGAACCTTCACCTTTATTGATAAGTCTATCAATTGCTTTCCATCTTATTCTATCTTCATTAGAAACAAAAGATAATGCATTACCAGTTGCCCCAGCTCTACCTGTTCTGCCAATTCTGTGTAAGTAATCTTCAGCACACATTGGTAAATCATAATTAATAACATGTTCAGTATGCGGTATATCAAGACCACGCGCTGCTACATCTGTTGCAACTAAAATTCTATAATTAGAACGACGGAATGATAATATTACTCTATCTCTTCTATTTTGACTTAAATCACCATGAAGACTTTCTGATTTATGATCTTCAGAAGTTAACATTCTAGCTAATTTATCAGCACCTCTTTTTGTTTTCACAAAAATAATAATAGAACCTTGTCTCGCAGAAATTTGTTTTATTAATTCAGAAAACTTAAGATGTTCTTCAATATGCAATGTTTCTTGTGAAATTTTATCTGACACTTGAGTTGTAGAACCAACAGAAATACGCTCAGGATTAGCCATATATTTTCTTGATAAATCAATTATATAAGGAGGCATAGTAGCTGAAAACATTAATACTTGCTTTTCTTTAGGAAGATCTTTACTAATTTCTTCTAACTGTTCTTTCATTCCCATGTTTAACATTCTATCCATTTCATCTAGAACTAATGTTTTGACTTTAGATAATGACAGATTTTTACGTTCTAAATGGTCAATTATTCTTCCTGGTGTACCTATAATAATTTTAGTATTATGGCTTAATTGCAAACGTTGTTTATGCATTGGTTCACCACCAATCAATAAAGCAGAAGTTAATCTTACTTTTTTAGTTAATTTCATTAATGTATCACGAACCTGTGTTGCAAGTTCACGAGTAGGAACCAAAATTAAAGCTAATGGTTCTGTTTTAAAGTTTTTTTCTCCAGTCTTTTGTTGTTCTTCAATCTTTAAAATAGAGTGAATAATTGGTAGTAAGAAAGCAAATGTTTTCCCAGACCCTGTTTGACTTGAAGCTAATACATCTTTTCCATCTAATGCTATAGGTATAGTTTTTTCTTGAATTTCAGTAGGAGTAGTTATATTTATTCCCTCAAGAGCTGCTATTATTTCATCTGGTAAATTGAATCTTCTCATTTTAATTTATAACCTATAATTAAATTATTATTTATTTTTTTAATTTTATATTATACCGATCTTCAAATTAAAATGAACAAAAGCTATTACTAATAGACAAATACAGAGCTACATGTGATGTTATGATTAATCACTTGAATACAATTGCGCGTTTAACTTCTAAAGCTGGTATTACGGCCATATTCCATTCACAGTAACTTAAATATTCATAAATTTCATATAGTGGAACATGAAATGACATTATATAACTTTTTTCACTTATTAGCAATAACTAAACTTTACATACTAATTGTTCATGATTATTTAAATAGTTAAAGGTCTATATTCAAATAAAGCCTCTGTTTTACTAATAATTTCATCTATTGACACATCTTCTGGTTTTTTAACTAAATATATATTATGATTATCAATATCAAAAACACCTAAATCAGTAATGATTCTACTAACTACTTCTGAACCTGTTAAAGGAAATGTGCAATGATTTAAAATTTTAGGAGCTCCATTTTTTGAAACATGTTCCATCATAACAATCACTCTTTTAACATTTGCCACCAAATCCATTGCTCCACCCATACCAGTGATCATCTTTCCAGGTACAGTCCAATTTGCAATATCACCATTTTTTGATACTTGCATAGCTCCAAGAATTGCAAGATCAATATGTCCTCCACGTATCATTGCAAATGATGCACTACTATCAAAATAACTGGTAAAATCTAGTGAAGTTATAGTTTGCTTACTTGCATTTAATAAATCTGGATCTTCTTCTCCTCGCTTAGGGAAAGGTCCCATTCCAAGAATTCCATTTTCTCCTTGCAATATAACATTTTTCTTTTTATCAATATAGTTTGCAACTAATGTTGGAATACCTATCCCCAAATTTACATACATTCCCTTTTTTAATTCAAGATCAGAAGCAGTCTTTGCCATTTCTTCTTTAGACCATGCCATATAATATAATTACCATAAATAATTTGTTTAAATTGTACTTTAATATAATTATCAATAACAAATAGATTCTTCAATATATTTCATATAAAAATAATCATTTAATATAATTTTGTGATATATATTAAACTTTTTCTATGATATTTAAATTAATATTATCCAATATAGAATTTATAAATCCTATTTCTTTCTTATTTGACAACATTTCACTTGCTATAGTTGTAAATTCATTAATAACTACTTTTCTGGGAGTAGATTCACAATATAACATCTCGCATATAGCAAGTTGTAATATAACTAACATTAATGGCTCTAGATCTTGAATTTTCCATTCATCTGTTAAATATTTAATAATCATATCATTGATGAATATTAAATTTTTGTCTGTTTGTGTAACTAAAGTTTCAAACAAATCATCATGCAATTTTAACTTTATTAATTCATGATCCATGTCATCAGAATTTAAATCACCTGTTTTATAAAGATCTTTAACTTGAATTTTCAGATCTAATATAGATATATTTTGTATCATATGTTGATGAAAAACTTGTATAGCGGCTATTCTTGATAATGTTTTAATATTTATTTTATTATTCATTTATTTATTTTATTATTATTAATTTGGATAATAGCTATAAGAGCTAAACTATTTGTTATAAATTGTAAAATAATATTAATATTAGCTAAAGATGGCCATAATATTGAAAATATAGGATATAAAAGCACAGGCATGCTAGAACTAAATAATATTAATCTTGAGATTTTTTTAAAACCTAGATGTGGGCCAAAAATAGTCGTAATCATTAATATAAATAATATTATAGGAGATTTTTCAAATAATGTAGATATGAATATTCTCATTATTGTTATTGGCATAAAAACATAAATATATTTTTTATCCATTGAACTGAAAAGTACATTACCCCATTTTTTAATATAATCAAAATTTATAATTTGCTCAACTGAACCGAATATAGATTTATATTCAAATGAAATAACTTTAGGTTCTTTTGTTACATTTTGTATCAATGATATTATAATATTTTTATTAGTCAAAATAACTGGTATATTTAATTTTTCATTATAAGATAATTGATTTTCTGTATCTATTGCAATGATTTTTCTGTTATTTGGATCATATAAATATATAGGTTGATCTGATGATTCTGTTGATATGACATTCCCATCATATTTCAATTCTGGCAATTGTTTTAATATAAAATCAATTATAAAAGTATATTTATTCAATTCATTTTTAAGAAAATAATTTCTAAAACCATCCATATAACCAAATAAAATGATGGAATATATTACACCAGAAATAAAACATATATTAAATATATGTCTTATTCCATATCCTTTATATGAATTATATATGTCTTTATAAAATTTTACAGATATTACAGATAAAAATAACTCCATAAACCAAAATTTTATTATATTAAAGTATGATTCTAAAATTATTCTCATATTATTCCAAGTTGAATACCAGTTGTTTTGTATAGTTCTAGATTAGTGATCTTAGGTATAGGAGGTGGATTATTATTGTTAGCTTCATTTAAATTTTTTCTCATTTTATCAGTTACTGTTTTTGTTCTATGTTTTTCTAATTTTTTAAAATATTCTTGACATATTGTAATATTTAAACTTTTAAATAATTTTTCAATAATTTTTATAATTTGAGATTTATCAATATTTTTAATTAATTCTTCCCTATAGTTTTTTATTTTTTTTTGAGCTTCTTCAGACAAATGATCTTTTTTATCAACTAAATCACTTGTATAAACTATATTTATTGTATCTAAATAATTATCTATTATGTCTTCTTGGTCTTTTTTATCTTGAGTTTTTGAATAAGAAGTAATTAATTTATCAGTCAATTTTTCAGTAAGATCTTTTAATAAAGATTTTTTATTTTGATATCTTAATTCTCCTCTCATATCATTTTCATATTCTTTCCATTCTTTTTTAAGAAATTCCATTGGATCTAATAGTTCATCATATTTTTCATAATCTGATTGATGAAGTCTTATAGTAATTTTTTGCGGTGTACCTATAACAACATCTATTTTTTCTATTTTTTCTATTCTACAATTTTTTAATAAAGCTTTACTAGTTGCTTCAACATATTGTCCTATAAGACTCTCTTCACCAAATTTTATTTCTATATCTTTCATTATATTACTCCATTAATTTTAATTTCAGTATAAATTACTAAGACCGCTGAGAAATTTCAAAACTATTAGCTTTATTATGAATAGCTGGTCCAAGCGCTTGAGCACAAGTCATAAATTTTTTTGTATTTCTTGCTATATCTTTTGTTGTATTTTGTATTTCCAAATTGTTAAAAAATTCTTTTGCTTTTGTAAGACCAAATGTTTCACATAAATTTCCAAGAATTGTCAATATTGAATTACTATCTTTCATATCAACAGATTTAATTAATTCCATTCTATGTTTTTGATAATTTTTATTTTCTTTTATCAAACTTAAGCTGAAATCAGCAGGAATCTGTTCTTGAACTTTTAAAATTTTAGTTACATTATTTAAATATTTATCAACTCTTTCTTCAGAAGATTTTTCATTATTTTGAGTTAAATCATTAGTTAATTTGATCAAGAGATCATTGAATATTGACTCTTGATCTGGATATTCCCTTGTTGCAAATCTATTTTTTGAAAATTCTTTAAGAAATTCTATAGGATCTAATATTTTTCTCTTATCTTGCTCTTCTAAAATTATATCAGAAGAATGTAATTTTAGAGTAATAACTTCATCTTCTTTCAAATTTTTAAGTGTTTCTATTCTTTTATCTTCTTTAATAGCATGGAATACAGCAATTAGACATTCTTTGATATGTTTAGAATCTTGAGAAAATGGTATTTCTATTGTTTCAATTGTTGCCTTTTTAGATATTAGTTTTTTTTCTTTTAATAAATTTCGTTGCTCTGCTATTTCAGCTTTCAGCTTTTTTTCGTTTTCTATAATATTATCATTGAGTAATTCTTGATTTTCATTATATATATCAAATTTTTCAGCTTTGTCTATTGATTCTATTTGTTCATTATTACTCAAATCTTCTCTTAATGCTTCTTCAGAACTTATAATATATTTTTCATCTACATGTTCAAAATCTAGAACTTTGGAACTATCAATATTTGATAGCTTTAATGTATCATTAATATTTTGTAATTCTGGATTTTCATTAGGCAGCTCAAATTCTTTAGTTTTTTCTTTTTCGTTAACTGGAATATTTATGTTTTTTTGATCTTGATCTTGAAGTTGAATTTTATCTTGAAGAACTTCATTTGGTTTCTCTTGTAATTCATGAGGAACTTGATTCAAAATATCAGTTTTTACTTGTTCTTGCTCAATATTAGGCTTTTCTTCTATATATTTATTTTCAATTTCTGTATTATCTGGAACATCAGCAATAGCTATATTTTTTAAATTGAGTTCAGTAATATTAGCTTTCTCTACAACTTCTCTTTGATTTACAATAATTGGTTTTTTATTTGAAAATGCAGATGTAATTACTGTTTCTTCTTGATCTAAATCAACTATTCCTACATTAATTTTATTTGTTTTATCAGTTGAGTTTAATATCTCTCTAGACTCAACTTCTAGAGCTACATCATTATCATTAATAATATAATCATTTTTACTTATCGTGTTTTTTAAATCATTTATTAATCCATAATTTTCTACAGCAATTTCTACCTGATCTTTCAGTTTATTTACTCTAGTTATTGCTTCTCCTGTAAATCCTTTTACATCATCTATTATAGCCTTCTTGCTCTCGGTTAGTTTATCTGATGCTTTACCAGCTGCATCTATTGCAAATTCTTTTGTAGTAGCAGCAACTTGAATAAATTTATCTTTTGCACCACTTTCTTTTATAGCACTAGTAGCTTGATTCTTTAGTTCATTTGTTTTATTCAATGCTTTGTTTGCTTTGTCTTTAATTATATCTAATAGGCCCATCAAAATCTCTCTTAAGTTAGTTTTTTAGAAATTTACTAATCACAATAAAACTAGATTTCAAATCTAAATCATATTCTATTGTATCTTTTAAAAAATTTTTTATATCATAAAATCTTTGATTTAACATCATAACATTATTAGATGATAATTTATTAAAAATAATCATTTCATCTTTGTTCAATATAACATTAAAATTTGCAGATTTTTTTACAAATTTTACAAATAAATATAATATATGATTTGTTATATTTAACCATAAATCTCGATTTTTTTCTGTAAATTTAAGTAAAAAATTAAGTAATTCCTCATCACTTGCAAATATTCTTATAATTTCATTATATAGTTCATCTTCAATATAATTACCATATAAATTATGTTTAAATATATTACATCTAGAACGAATTGTTGCTAATAAGTTATTTGAATTTTTACTCATTAATATTATATATGTATTTTTGGTTGTATCTTCTAAAATTTTTAAACATGAATTTGAAGCATTGACTGTCATCAAATCAGCATCACATATGACTGCTAATTTATAATTATATATTATAGGTGTTTTATTTAAAAATTCTTGTAAAACACGTATTTGATCAATAGATATATTTTTTGCTTCATGATTTTTTTTAATTACAAAATAATCTGCGTGCGTAATATTACCGTTAAATAAATTATTTTTTGCAAAAGCTTCTACTTCTTCTAATGCTTGTAAACTATTACTGGAACTAATAATTACTGCATTTGAAAGTCTATTTTGTTTAAATTGATTTTCTAAATATTCTTTTATCATTTTATTTCCTTTAACAAAGGACCTATGGGCATTGCTGGTTGTGATAATTCATGTGATATAATAAATTTAGTTTTTTTCACTTTTTTTGAAATCCAACTACTATATGTATGATGTTGTTGAATTATAATATATTTATTCCATTCTGGATATTGTCTATCCAATGCATTGTTGGCATTATTAGGACCATATAATTCTAACTCTCCAAATTTATATTTTTTCAATGGAAATATTTCATCTTTAAAAAAATAATCATTTGGAAATTTTTTTCTGATTTCTAGATTTGTATATAATATTTTATCATTATAATTATGTGTAATAAAAATATCTATACAAGCATTGTCTAGACATGAAAGTTTTTTACAGACAGCATATATTTTACTATGACGTATTTGATATCCATAAACTCTTAATTCTTCCAATGCATCTTGAAGTTTAATTTCATCTTCATGTAGCATACTAATATCTAAATCATCATCAAATGGTATGAGCCCAGAATGTCTTACAGCACCGAGTAAAGTGCCACTGTGAATCCAATAAGTAATTTTATGTTTTTCTAATATTTCATGAACATCACTCATTAATTGATATAAGGCTAAAGCTTTATTCTCACTAATTTTATATGAGTTAAATTCCTCCTTGGACATTTCTTTAGAAACACATTGATGAGGCCAATATTCATTGTAAGCATAATAAAGAGCAGCAATTATTATAAATATTCCAAATATTATTGAACATATTCTACTAAAAGAATAGTGATTTTTTATCATTCATATAATATATTAAGTTTTAAATTAGTATTATCTATATTAGTATAATTATTAATAAATTTATCTACAAAATATAATTGGTTTGATGACGTAACATTTTTTAAATCTTCGTATAAATCTTCATTAAGTTTGCTACTTAATATTTCTAATATTTTAATAGGCGCTTTAATAGATAGATTTTTTTCTGCTTTTGATTTTCTAATTAAATCTAATATTTCAATTAATTTTTCACATTCACCATTATTTGCACTTTCAAAAATACTATAATCATTATCAAAATTATTTGCTCTTGCATGTATGCTTATTTTTGTTTCATTTAAGTACATTATTTGATATATTTCCTCTGTAATATGAGGTAAAAATGGAGCAAATAAATGTAACAAATTATGCATTATATGGTAACTTGTTAAAATTGCGCTATAAGATTTGCTATTTTCATTATAAGTTCTAACTTTCGCTATTTCTAAATAATTATCACAAAATATATTCCAGAAAAATTTCTCTAGCAAATTCATTGCATTCGCATATTCATATATTTGCATTTCAGCTTTAAAATTTTTAAGTAGTTCTGAAAATTTATAAATAAGCCATCTATCTAAGTGATGAGAAACTTTATTTTCTATACTTTCTATAGAAATATTTTTATCTTCATCATTTAATTTATGAAAATGTATTGATATAAATTTTGATGCATTCCAAATTTTATTTACAAGTCTTTTGCCATTTTTCATTACATCTTCACTATAGGCAGTATCTGAGCCAAGTTTAGAGTTGGATGCCCAGTAACGTAACACATCTGAACCATATTGTTTTAATAAATTTTCTGGTACAATAACATTATTTTTAGATTTAGACATTTTACTGCGATCATGTGCGAGGCACCATCCACTTATCATAATATTATACCAAGGTAATTTATTTTGATGTAAATGTGATTTTAATAAAGTATAAAAACACCATGTTCTTATTATTTCATGAGCTTGAGGACGTAAATCCATTGGGAATAAATTATTAGAACATGATTTATTATATTTATCTGATATAAAATATGTATTTAATTGAGGAGATATACTACTTGTGGCCCAAGTATCCATGACATCTAAATCAGCTTCAACTTCATCTCTACTATATCCTTTTGGCAAGTCACGTAATGGATCAATTGGTAACTGATCTATATCTGCGAAGAGTGCTTTACCTATTTCTCCTTCTCTTTTAGAATACCATACTGGAAATGGAACACCAAAATAACGTTGTCTTGAAATACACCAATCCCATGCTATTGCATCAATCCAATTATCAAGTCTGATCTTCATATAAGAAGGATACCAATTGATCTGTGCAGATTTTTCTTTTAATGATTTTTTATGTTTTATTGTATGTATAAACCATTGATTTTCTGCTATAATTTCAACTATAGAGCCGGATCTTTCTGCACATTTGACGACGTTAACAATATTTGTTTGTTTAATTAATAAATTTTCTGTTTTTAATAATTCAATAATTTTATTTCTAGCATCTTTAATTTTAAGTCCAGCAATTTCTTTAGAAAATTTATATGCTTTATCTAAATCTACAGAATTATCATCGAACAAAATATTTGATAAAATTCCATCTTTATTGATAATAATTTTCATTGGTAATTTATGGGTTTTAAACCATAATAAATCTGTTGCATCTCCGAATGTACAGCACATAACAAGACCAGTGCCTTTTTCTTGCGATACAAGAGAATCTTCTAATATTGGGACGCTTACTCCAAATAATGGTGTAATAGCATATTGTCCTTTTAAATGTTTATAGCGTTTATCTTCTGGATGGTAAAATAAACATACGCAAGCAGGCAACATTTCTGGTCTCGTAGTAGAAATTGTAAGATTTTCACCATTTGATGTGAATATTATTTCATTCATAATGGTATCTTGTTCTTTATCTTCAATATCAGCTTGAGCAAGAGCAGTTTTATCAACAATATCCCACAATACTGGTTGATTATCTCTATAAATTTCACCTTTATCTACTAAATCTAAAAAAGACATTTGAGAAATAGTTTGAGACATTGGACTAATAGTTTGATATTTTAAATTCCAATCTACAGATAATCCTATTTTATTAAATAATTCATAAAATTTTTCTTCTTCCTTTGCGACAACATCCTGACAAATTTTTACAAATTCATCTCTCAGCATTGTTTGAGCTCTAATATGTTTCTGCTTTTCAACAAGACGTTCTGTTGGTAGACCATTATCATCAAAACCCATTGGATAAAAAATATTTTTACCATTCATACGATTAAATCTTGCAATAAAATCTGTTTGAGTGTAGCTATATACATGACCAATATGCAATTGCCCTGAAACTGTCGGTGGTGGAGTATCTATAATAAAATTATTTCTTCGAATTTCATTTGCATCATATTTATATATTGCATTTTCCTGCCAAAATTTTTGCCATTTTTCTTCACTTTCAGTAAAAATATAATTTTGCAATTGTTGAATCTTTGAATTAGTCATGTTCTAATTTTTTATTTTGAATTATTATAATTTATAAATATACATTAATAACATAATAAATAGAAGATTATATATTAATTATTATGGCTAGATATCAAGAGATTTTTTATGATATTCTTCAATTAGATTTACTAAAATATTATTACTATAAGGTTTGTAAATAACACTTACATTAGGTTCTTGCAATATTTCTTGTACTTCTTTAGTTTCAATATTCATTCCGCTTTGAAAAATAATTGGAATATTAATGAAATTGTCATTTGATTTAATTATTTTATATATTTCATGACCTGTTATATCTGGAAGAAGTATATCGAGAAATATTAAATCTATTTTTTGATCATCTTGTTGAAGAATTTTGATTGTATCAGCTCCATTATAAGCACTAAAAATCTGATATTCAGATCTTTTACTTAAAACTAATTTTATTACATCATGACAAATTGGTTCATCATCTGTGAATAATATATTAAATTGTTGCATAAAATCATTTTATTTATATTGAATAATTTAACAAATTGACTATAATACAATCGTAGGAATAACAAAAGTAAATTTTGATCCTGATTCTAAATTATTTTCTGCTTTAATTGAACCTTCATGAGCAACTATAATTTCTTTGCAAATAGAAAGACCTATACCACTGCCACTTATACTTAAATTAGTTCTAGAACTACGAGCAAATATTTCGAATATTGACTCAAGTTCCTGCTCTGGTATTCCAACACCTGTGTCAGTTAATGAAAACTCAACATATTTTTGTTCATTTAAATAAATTATATTTAATTCAGCAATAATTGATCCTTTAGATGTATATTTAATTGCATTATTAAAAAGATTATTAAATACTTGAATCATTCTAGCTTCATCACCCATGATCCAGCTTTCTGTAATATTACTATTGAATATTATTTCCAAATCTTTATTGACTAATGTCATATTTTGAAAATTTTTGAAAATTTCATTAATGATGGCTAAAATATTTATTTCCTTAAATTCAAATAACATTTTGCCAGCTTGAAATTTAGATAAATCTAATAATTCATTAGTAAAATTAATTAAACGCTGACTATTATTTGATATAATAGCAAGATATTTTTTCCTTTCTTGATCATCAATATTATCCCAATTTTCATGCAAAAACAATGCAATATTTGCTACTCCATGTATTGGAGTTCTAACTTCATGGCTTATATAATTAACTAAATTATTATCGATAATATTGACATTCGCAGATTTTTCTGAAATCTTATCTTGCGCGGCGGTTTTAGAAAAAAATTTAAACATAAAATAACAATAATTATTAGTTTCTTAATAATATGTAATATAAGAGAGAATATTTGAAATATCAATGAATTAGATCGTTTCTATAGTAAAAACATAAAATATAGTGATATGAAAACTCTAATATATTTAATAAATCTATGTCATTGCTATACTCATAACATAAATTGAACTAGCTCCAGCTTCTTTCAGCAATAATGCGCATTGATTTATTGTTGTACCAGTTGTAATGACATCATCCACTAACAATATTTTTTTGTTTAAAATATCATAATTTTTATTAAAAATAATAGTATTTTTAACATTTTCTTCTCGTTCTTTTTTAGATAAAGAAGTTTGAGATTTAGTCCATTTAGACTTAATTAATATTTGTTCAACAAGAGCTATTTTTACTAATTTACTAATTTCTTTAGCAAGAACAGAACTTGGATTATATTTGCGAAATAATCTTTTAAATCTATTCATAGGTACTGAAACTATCATATCTACATCCTCCATTTCAGACCAATATCTAAGAACAAGTAACTTAGCAAGTGTGCGTGCTGCATAAGTTTTGTCATTATATTTAAAATCATGAATTAGTCTTTTACTATATTGATTAAAATGAAGTAAACTACGAGATATATCATATATAGGTTCCTTTTTAAAGCATCTGGAACAGATCATATTATCTATAATAAATATTTCTAATTTTTGTCCACATAATTTGCAATATGGTTTAACTATGAAATCAAATTTATACCAGCAATTTGAGCAAAACTCATTCGCTTCAATAGTAATTTCATTACATGAAAGACATTTTGGGGTAAATATATAATTTTTAAAATATTCAAATATTAGTTTTAAAAACTTCAATATCATAAATATCTATAATAGATCTGATATATATTTAAAAATTTTTGTGATTGAATTATTATGAATAAGCGATAAAACCACTTCCATAGTAATTAAAATAATAATAATCCATTCTAATTTTGTTGAATGTTTATAATTCAAATCATTGGATAATATATTATATAATTCATGAATCATATCAAGTCTATGATTAAGTATATTTTGCCTTGTTTGTATGTCTTGAAATTGAGCTGTCATTAAATATAATGGTTCATAGCTCGGTCTACGCCAAAAAAATTCTGGAGTGTCTAATATGTCGCTATGTAAATTAATCGAATATCTTTCGTTAAATAATATACCAATTTGTTTTGATATTTCTTTTTTAGATAAAGATACACTACCAGTATTTGCTAGCTCTTTTTGTATTGGAGTAGTTTTTTTAATTAATTGATTAACTGAATCCTCTAACACACTGAGTTTTACAGATTGTGCTAAAGCATGGGATATAGATAATTTAACAAAAATCGATTTATTAGCAAGAAGAACTTGATTTTTCTCTTCGTTGATAAAAGTTTTTTCAATATGATTATCATATTCAAAATGAATATAGTCTGAGACTATATTAGTTAAATTATCTTCACTAAAATTTGATATTAATTTTAAAATAATTTTCTCATGAGCTTCATCAGCCCCCCATATAACAACACAACCAAATGCAAAGAAAAATACATCTATAGGCTCAGAATCTTGTCTATTTTCCTTTTGTACATAGATCACATCATCAAAATGTTTAGGTTCAAAACCTTCTGTTTTTAAATTATTAACGAGCTCTGCCATATCATATTGAGAAGCAGTGCAGTAAGATAAACATCTCATAATATTTTTATAAATTATTTTTTATATTATACTATAGTAAACGTAACTATAACAATGTCAATATAATAATTATGAAAGAAAATTTAAATAATAGGTCTGTTATCCTTATAACAGGTAGTGATTCTATGAAATTTTTACAGAATCTTTTAACTAATGATATAGATAAGAATATTTATTCTTATAATTATGTTGTAAATAATCAAGCAAGATATTTATTTGATTGTTTTATTTATCATAAATCAGATGATGAATTTTTTGTTGATATAGAGTCTGATAATGTAAAATTATTTATAGAATATTTGCAAAAATATAAATTTCGTGCAAAAGTTAATATAGAGGATCTAACAAAAATATATGGAATTATTTATTCTAAAACTTATATTGAATGTTTTTTTTGCGCGCAAGATCCAAGATGTAATTTGATGGGCTTTCGTTCTATAGTTTTGCGCAATGAATTATTATTTGGTGATCATACAATGAACTTATATTTAAATGATAAATATTCCTTTACAATAATTGAGGGTATAGATTTAATCTATAGCAAATCTATAATTTGTGAATATGCTATTGAAGAATTAAATGCAATAAGTTACAACAAAGGTTGTTATATAGAACAAGAAGTAATTTCTAGAACAAAATATCAAGGTATAGTCAGAAAGAAAATTTTTAAAATCGAACTATGCAAAAATACTGCATCATCTATAAATTTAATCAAACAAGGATCGAAAATTTTTGCAAATAATGTTAAAATAGGAGTAATATGTTCTATGTTTAAAAATATTGCTATAGGACTTGTTAGAGAAGAAGAGTTGCTATCTGATGATCTTGGACAAGTTACAGTAGAAAATATTCATGTTACTTTATCTAAACCAGTTTGGAGAAAATAATAATAATGAAATTTTTATATATTAATATAGATTTACTCATTTTTTTGATTTTTTTAGCAATTAATTTAATTGTAGTTCTATTAAATACAAAAAAAATTGTAAATATTAGAATAGAGATTTTTCTAATGGTGTAATAATTGCCTTGCTTGTCTCTGCCTGGATTAGTGGAGAATATTTTCTAAGAACAATATATAAATCTGCAACAGATGGATTATTTTATATAATTCCATCTATTATTGGAAATGTTATTTCAATAGGTGTTACAGTCTATATTATAGCTCCAAGAATGGGAAAATATCTTGGATCCTTATCAGTTGTTGAAATAATTAATAAAAACTATAATAAAAATATTGGATATATTGCTGCTACATCAAGTGTTTTAAATTGTATCATTAAGATTGCTATTCAATTTAAAATATCTATAGCAATATTAGAATTATTTTTTAATATATCACCAATATATGCTAATAGCATAACTATCATAATGCTTGCACTATATAATATTTTTGGTGGTATGAAAATTATAACTATTACTAATTTAATTCAGTTTTTAACTTTTACTATTGTTACACCTTTTATTGCTTTATCCATATGGGATGGAATAGGAACTAAAGTGATTATCTTTAATAATTTAAATAATAATGATATATTTGCTTTTGCAAATTTATTTAATTTTGATGATTATAGATTTTGGAATTTTATAGGCCTCTTAATATATTTTGCTATACCAATTATTCTGACAAACCCAACAATGTTTCAAAGAATGACAATAGCAAAAAATATTACGCAAATGTCAAAATCTATTAGTTCTGCAATTTTTATATATTTATTAATATCCATAATGTTTTTCTGGATTGGAATTTTAATTTCATCTATGAATCAAAATTTAGATCAAATAGGATCTGCTAAATTTATAATAGATAATTATATCCATGGATTTGGAGCTAAAGCTATGATCGCTATTGGAATTATGGCTATGATAATGTCTACTACAGATGCATGTGTTAATTCTGCTACTGTAATAATTGCAAGTGACATAATAAAACCTTTAAATTTAAAATTATTTCATAATAGTGAGACAAAGATTGTCTATATATCTTCAATTATAATCAATATTGTTGCTTCTATTATCGCTTTATCCATAAATAATATATTTGATTTATTTCTAATTTCATCTGTTGTATATGCGCCAATTGTTACTCCAATATTATTTATAATAATATTGGATATTAAGACTAATAATAAATCTATTGCTGTAGGAATTTTTGCTGCAATTATCTCGATAATTGTAACTATATTTTTCTTACCTAATTACAGAATTTATCAAATATTAATACCTATGTTTGTTAATTTATTATGTTTTACCTTAATGCATTTTATAACTTATGAAAATTTAATTTATGATTATGAAAATAACATAACGAATAGTACAACTAATATATATGATATAGTTTTAGATTTTTTTAAAAATTTAAAAAATAATATATTAAAATTATTTGTTAATAATATACCTGAAAATGAAGTTATAATAGTCTGCGTTGGAATATTTTCAATATTATTGAATAATTTTTCTATATATAATATTCCAATTGAAATAAAGATTAATTATCAACTAATATATAATATATTATATTATTCAACATTAATTATTTCTACAATTTTTGTAATTTATCCTATCTTGATGATAAATAAAAATAGATTTTTTCAAATTTTTCTTTGGAATTTCGGAATATTTTATATTTTAATATTTTCAAATATTATGATGTTTTTAATGAATGATTTTAACCAATTACAATTAATTGTGCTAATGATTAATCTAGTTATATTAACAAGTTTATTGAGGTGGAATATTGCATTTTTAATGATGATAATAGGTGCAGTATTAGCAATATATTGCTACAATAATTTTATAAATATTTCATCTATGTCTAATCTTAATTTTAATATAATATATTTATTATCATTATTTGCATTTATATTGATAATTTTTGTTAGACCAAAAAATGAAAGATACGAATTATCAGAAATCAAAAATAAACATCTGGATGAAAGATTATTAACGAGAGATTGTGAAATTGAAAAATTATTGGATTTGAAATATGAATTTTTAAGAAATATTAATCATGAATTTCATGCACCAATGACAGGTATATTAACTTTAAGTGATACATTATGGACTAAATATCATCAGCTAAATGAAAAACAAATATATACTTCCATAGAAGTTATAACACGTAGTGCTAGAAGATTAAATAGTTTACTTAATAATATTCTAGATTTTTCAAGATTAACATCACTGAGTTATGATTTAACAAAAATAAATTTAAATTTTAGTAACTTATTATTAGAAAGAATAGAGATATGTAAAAAACTATATATAGAAAATAGATCAGTAGATTTCTTTTTGGATATAAAGAAAAATATTATGGTTTCTTGTGATAAATATTATATAGAGCAAACATTGGATAATTTAATTATTAATGCTATTACATATAGTGCTGAACATGGTTATGTTGAAATAACATCATATAAAGATGAACAATATGTGTGGTTTCGTATAAAAGATAATGGTGTTGGTGTAGCAAATGATGAATTAATGGACATATTTGGTGTATTTGTCGTGGGATCTAAAACAAAAACACCCGCTGGGGGGAGAGGAATTGGACTTGCTCTTGCTAAAAAAGTGATAGAATTACATGATGGAAATATTTGGGCGGAAAATAATAATAGTGAAAATACATGTTTTATATTTAATATAAAAATAGTCTAGGTAGCACTGAATTTTTTTCAACTACAAGAACTATAATCAATATTTTCAATATGATCATATTGATTATATATATAACCAAACAACTGAATTTGTTGATGATTAGATATATTACAACCTAGAAAAATTCTAATATCATTCTTTGATATGAGTTTCTCATATTTCATTACTTGTTCCAATATTTTTTCTATTTTTCCATTATATTTCATTTCAATAATAATACCTATGTTGTTTTTTGAAATGACAATATCTGCTCTAGCTTTAGAGCCATCAGTTTTTGTTGTATATTTTTCACTAGCAAACTTACTATTAACAACCTGCAGACATATATAATTTAAAAGAGAATGCATTAAATCTTCATTACCAAACAATCCTGTCTTACTATCATTAGTTTTATCATATAAAATAACAGTTTTTATTAATTCAAATAGTTTTGGACCAAAATTTTCTTCAAATTCTATTTTTATATTCTTGATATTTTCTTTTTCAAAAATTCTACTTAATATTTGTGTTAAATCTATAAATTTATCATTATCTATATTAAATATTTGTTGATAATAAACTTTAATTTTTTTTTCGAACTCAGTTTTTATTTCTTTATTTGGAAATTTATATTCTAAATTACCATTTTGTCTAGTGGTTGTTAAATAACCTGTAATAAACAAATAAGCGAAGATTAAATCCCAACCATCCATTTTAATTTCTATAATATTGTGATCATTGATAATATTTTTTAATTGAATAAAATTATCTTGATTAAAATCAACTATCAAATTCATTATTCTTATAGGAATATCATTAATCAAACTTTCTATTTTTTCTCTAAATTTACGATGTTTGAATAAAACTTGCATAAAAGAAATTGAAGCGCTTTCTCCCCAATAAGATTTTAAACCATCTTGTTGATTATTAAGATAATTTACAACAGACCAAATATTATATTTGTTAATGAAATGTTCATGTTCACTATCTCCAATATTTTCCTGATAACCATTATACCAATCTTTTATTTGATCGATTTTTTTAGGATCAATATTAAAATGGTCTAATAACAAACTCATTTCTTGTTGATTAATACCGTAATATTTAGAATATTTTATGTTTGTAATATTATATTTTGATAAATTGTTTAGTCCCGACAACATACCACTTTGCACTATATATTGTACCCCTGTCATGACAGCTTTTGCTAAATATTTATTACCCTTTAAAATTGGTTCATATATATTTCTAAATAATTCTAATGTTAATTTAGCTTCCTCATCATTGTAGTTTAGATAAGCATTATTTGTTGCAGTATCATATTCATCAATTAATATCCATATTTTCTTTTTATGATAAGTATAAAGTAATGAACATAATTCCTTAATAGCAGTACTAAAACATCGTAGATTAATAGTTTCCACAAGAGATAGATATTTTTTGCCAATAGTAGATACTTCATAAGCATCTGTACTGTTAGATAAATAACTAAATTGTTTAATAGCCTTATCTATTAGTAAATTAAGTTTATTTTCTACATCCTTAAAATTGATTCCCTTACAATCTTTGAAATCAATATATATAACAGGATGTATTCCTTGAAAATCCAAAGAATTAATAGATTTTTTCATGCCTATAAATTCTGAATCTTCAATTATTATATTTGTAGTAGTGATATTTAATGAAAATGATTTTGAAAATATTTTTTGATTTAATGTTTTTTGTTCTGCATCATTTTCTTCAATTGATAAAAATCTATATAACATATCTAAATTGAGAGATTTTCCCCAACGTCTTGGCATCGTTATAAGTATAACTTTTGCTGCATCTTCTATAATTTCTTTTATGAATAAACTTTTATCTACAAAAATACTACTTTTAAGAATTAAATCCTCAAAGTCTCCACCGATTTGAATATTTTTTTTAAATTCAGTAATTTGTTTATTTTCGAGCATTTCTTTTATCTTCTTGTATATTTAATATTTTCAAATACAAAATTAATTATTGGTAGATTAACATTATTTTGATCTATAAATTTTTTAAGAATCAAACAGCTGTCTCGTCCTTCTACGACAATATTATGATATTGACTAATATTATGCGACTCTATTCCTATATCATAACCAAAATTTTTATTACGAGATGTTTTAGAGTAACATGTTAAAATTAAATCTCCAATAATCCCAGTTTTAAGTAAAGTTTCATTAATTATTACATCGTCTTTATATTGAATAAATTGCGATAATGTTTTTATTTCTTGTAATCCTTTAACAATCAGACTTGCTAAAGCATTCTGTCCTCTATTTTGTCCTTCATATATTCCGCAAGCAATTGCTATAATATTTTTCATTGCAGCAGAAATTTGTAAAGTAACTATGTCATCAGATGCATCAATGATAAAATTTTCACTAGTCATGAATTTAGATAATTTTTTTGCTATTTCCAAATTTGTTGATGCAATAGTTGCTGTTGTGAAGAGATTTTGAACAATGTCTTTTGCAATATTGGGGCCTGAAATAAAAGCAACAGGATTATTTGGAAAAATACTAGAAACCAGAGAATCTAATAAAGTAAATGGATTATCAGAAAAACTCTTTGTTGCTATCAGCAATATAGTAGATTTTGGCAAATTAAAATTTTGAAGATTTATTAAGCTTTCATAAAATGCAAATGATGGAATTGACAAAATAATAATATCGCAATTTATAATATTTTTTATATTACAAGAAACATGAATGTTTTCATCTATTAATATATCACCAAAATATTTGCTATTAGTTTTGAATTCTATAATTTCATCTCGAACAAATTCATTACGCAAAAATAAATATGACTCTCCAACAGATCTTGCTGATTGGCATGCTAATGCAGTACCAAAGCTACCACCACCATATATTCCTATTTTAGTCATAGATTATTTATTTGAAATAATTTCATCTATAATACCAAACTCAAGAGCTGTTTTTGGGTCCATAAAATTATCACGTTCCATATTATCACGCAGAAATTCAAAATCTCTACCTGTATGTTTTGCATATATTTCTGTGAGATTTTTCTTTACTTTCAACATTTCATTTAAATGTATTTCCATATCAGTTGCTTGCCCTCTAAATCCTCCAAGTGGTTGATGAATCATAATCCTTGAATTTGGTAGAGCATAACGCATACCATCAGCACCAGCAGCCAATAATAATGATCCCATAGAACAGGCTTGTCCCATGCAATAAGTTGCAACTTTAGGTTTGATATATTGCATTGTATCATAAATGGCAAGACCAGCTGTTACAACTCCTCCTGGAGAATTAATATACATGCTAATTTTTTCATCTTTATTTTCTGATGCAAGAAAAAGTAACTGAGCCACGATAACGCTTGCCATATGATCCTCAACTTGATCAAAAACAAATATTACACGATCTTTCAGAAGTCTTGAATAAATATCATAAGAACGCTCACCTTTAGATGTTTGTTCTATTACTATTGGTACATATGCCATATTTTTACTTAATTAATTATTTAATAAATTTTTATAATAATGATTTAATTTTTTTACACCATAAATCCATATAATGCAAACAATAATAAACCAAGCTGCTAAAAAACCAGCTAAATCATTATGTACAGCTGATGGAAAAAACGTAAATGATAAAAATTGAATAATAGATCCACCTGATTTACCGATTTTAGCGCCAAGTATGTCTACAGCAGCTTTCCCCTTTGTTTTCATCTCACTATCAAGTGGAATATATGCCATTTCTTTTGTTGAGTCAAAAAGAGAATATTTAACACTTTTTGCGGCGACATGCCAAATTCCGCCTGCATATACCATAACAATGAGAGGTGAACTGAAAAAAAGCACATGTAAAATATCAGAAATATTATTAATAATGACTGTTCCAAAAAATATAAAACCACTTAATAATGTTACAATAGGAGTGACTATAGCTCCAGCAAACCACCCATAGCGTCTTACAATATTACTACCTACAAATGAGATGATTAATGTAAATATACCTGTCCAAAATAATATTTGTCCTTGATATGCCATAAATTCTTCTGTAGTTTTATATAATTCTTTAACTTTAGACATCCAAAGACCTTCTATTAAATTTATGGTCATTGAATATGAAATCATCATGATGCAAATTAAAGCTAAATATTTAGATGTTAAAATAATTTTTACACTATCTTTTAAACTTAATTTTAATTTATCTGTTCGTTCAGATTTATGCATGATATTTTTATTATTTTTAATAATATTTTTATCAATAAAAGAATGTAATGATAGAACTATAAAACCAGTGAATATCACTACTAACATTAATGATTTAAGTAAAATCTCTGTTTTATCATGTAAATGTGAAAATAATGGAAATAAAAAATGCCTAGTTTTACTAAAATATAAAATTATGCTTCCAGAAATAAGTAGATTAGTTTGACCAAATAGAGAAAAAAATAAATAAAATCTTGGAGCTTCTTCAATCGTTGTGATTTTATTTGCTAATTGCCAAAATAATAATGAAAATACAACAATTGGCCATAATTCACCCATTATATAGAATAGTGCAATACTCCATTGTCCCCATAATATTATAAACCATTTTAAGTGAGGTAATAGATTAACATAATAATTAACAATTTCTTGAGATGGATGAAAATATTCTCTATAAGGAAATAATATAAAAGAAAAAATAGCAAAAAAACATAAAAAAAACATCACAATATAGCGAAATGCTTTTTCCGTTGTGGTAACATTGCATAATTTTGAATAAATTACTACAAATAATATGCCAAATGGTGCTTCACCCCATAATTTTATAAAACTTAAAACTTCTGAACTACTATACATTATCAGCAGACTATCTTTAAAAGCCCTAATCAAATTTTGATTCAATAATATTACAAACATTAAAGCGGCCATAGGAAGAAATTTGATAAGTTCATATGATCTGATTGGACATACAATAAACCTAAATTTACTTTGCCTCGCCATATTCCACATTAGTTCGATTGCGTGAGTCATAAATTACTATTGGTAATTGAATTTTTATATTTAGATTGATGATAGAATAGAATAAATTGAAATTTATTAATCAACAAATTATAAATTACAAGAATTAAATAATTCTACGCTAGCAATTTATTTAGATTATACTAAAATATAGTAAATTTGTCATCTGAATTATTTTGTAAATCTATGAAAATTTTGTTGTAGCTAAAGATTTTTGGATTTAGCCTGATTATTTCAACTCATTGATTTTTATGACCATTTCTCTTGGTGATGTAATTCCAAGGTTTTTTGCATGTTCTTCTAATATATCATTATCCAAAGACTCTGATCTAAATAAACTTACCTTATGTTCTATCTCCATTCGCTCATACCTTAAATTTTCAAATAATATAATAGATTTTTGTAAATTTTGATTTAGTTTAAAATAAGCAATAATGCCATTTTCACCATATATTGAATGAAATATGAAATATACAAGCAATAATAATAATAGGATGCTAGTAATCCATGATTTTAAGAAAATATTTGATTTTAGGAAAATATTTTTATTGATACGCATAATGCGACAAAGATATTTATAAACATGTATGGCGGATAGGGTGGGATTCGAACCCACGGTACGGTTACCCGTACGCTGGTTTTCAAGACCAGATCCTTAAACCGCTCGGACACCTATCCACCTGTATTAATAGCAGAATATATAAAATAATTCAAGAAAATAAATGATATTTTAATAAAAAATTTATAAAATGACTATTTAAAATGTTAATGATATAATTTAAGAATTACTATATTAGATAATTTTATGAATCAATCAATTCTAGTTTTGGGCTGTGGTCTGAGCGGCATGTTAACAGCACTTAAGTTTGCTATTAATAAAATTCCTGTAACTATTTTAGAATCTAGATCTATTTCAAACATAAATTTTTGTGATGATATAAGAACTACAGCTTTAACTCCATTGTCTATTGAGTTTCTTAAAGAAATAGATATGTTGCAAGAATTACTTCCATCTTTTGGAATTATGAAAGAAGTATATATTTTTGACAATCAAGCCCCGGAAATATTAAATCTAAAAGATAAAAATAATATTTTAGGTTATATTGCTGAAAATAATATTTTTAGGATAAAATTATTGAATAAAATACTAAATAACCCTCTTATTCATGTTATAGACAATATTCAAAATCCTATAATAGAATCATTTAAAGATAAAACTATGATATATTATGATAATCATAAAATTTATGCAGACTTACTTATAATATGTGACTCATATTTTGCAAATATACGTGGATATTATTTTTCTAATAAAATAGATAAATCATATGAACAAACTTCTATCACTTTTTTAATAAAACATGAAAAAGAACATAATTATTGTGCATTAGAACATTTTATGCATGATGGACCTTTGGCGTTATTGCCTCTTGTAGATTTATATAAATCTTCTGTAATATGGACTGTGAAAACTGATGATGCTATTTTTTATAAAAATTTATTAATAAATGATTTAACAAATATTATTCAAGATCATTGCGGCAAGAATTATGGAAAAATAGAAATAATTAGTGAAATTTCTTTCTTTCCTTTAAAAGCAAAACTTACTAATAAATATTTTTATAATAGAATGGTTCTGGTTGCTGATAGTGCTCATATAATTCATCCATTAGCTGGGCAGGGACTAAATCAAGGAATTAAGGATATAAAATATTTTACTGATCTTATAATTTCAAATGGAATATCAGATGTAATTTTAAACAAATATCAAGATGCTAGAAAAATAGATAATTTTCATATGTATCTTATTACAGATTATTTAAATTTAATATTTTCTAATAACAGTAAAATATTATGGTATTTGAGACGTTTGGGACTCAAATCATTGAATAAAATAAGTATTATTAAGTATCTAATGATACAATATGCTATGGGAAAAAGATTTTAATTATGTAATGTTAAATAATTGACTTATGCTGAGTCATTATGTATTATTCTTATAATGTAGTACTATTATCAAAATAGTGCAGTAATAATTTAAAAATTAGAATAACGGGATAAATAGGCTGTGACAAATATTAAAAGTTCAAAATATAAAACAAGTAGAAGCCTTGGAACTGCTTTGTGGGATGGTGGTAAAAATTCTTATAATAAAAGGAATTATAGACCAGGGCAACATGGCCAAGGTTCAGCTGTTAAAACTTCTGACTATGGTCTACATCTTAAAGCAAAACAAAGACTTAAATTTCATTATGGTCGTGTTGGAGAAAAGCAATTTCAAAATACTTTTGCAATTGCTCAAAAAATGAAAGGTAATACAGCGGAAAATTTTCTAGGGTTGCTTGAACGTAGAATTGATGCTGTTGTGTATAGAATGAATTTAGTTCCAACTATATTTGCTGCAAGACAATTGGTTTCACATGGTTTAGTTAAAGTTAATGGTAAAAAACTAGATATTCCTAGCGCAAGATTAAAAGATGGTGATTTAGTAGAATTAAAAGAATCTGCAAAAACAATACCAATAATATTGGAATCTGTTGCTAAATTACAAAGAACTGTACCTACTTATATTAATTTTAATGCTGACACTATGAGTGGAGTATTTTTACGCGTACCTACTATTTCAGATATACCATATCCGTTTGAACCTGAAGTACATCTAGTAGTTGAGCTTTATTCGCGTTAAGAATAAATGGTGCTGTGTGATAATTTTATAGAATATATTAATTACACTATACTTCTATATTAGAATAATTAATTAAGAATGCTGAGGATATTTAACATCCTCAGTCTAAGTGTGATTTGTAAATTTATGATCTAATATAGATTAATGAAGTTATATTTGATATATATTCCATCTTCTAATATTTTTTAAATTTAAAATAATTAAACTGGAGAAACTAAATTTTAAAGTAATTATGAATAAATAATAATGAAATAATATGAAAGCAAAATTTATTAGTTTTGAAGGTGGTGAAGGTGTAGGTAAATCTACTCAAATAGCTTTGATTTCAGAATATTTGGCAAAAAATAATGTTGACTATATAACAACTCGTGAAGTTGGCGGATGTGGTTTTTCTGAGAAAATGCGACAAATTTTATTTGAGGAAAAAAACTTATATCCTATGTCTGAATTATTGCAGATAATGTCTGCAAGATATCAACATGTCAATGAAATAATAATACCAGCTCTTAAAGAAAATAAATGGGTTTTATGTGATAGATTTGTTGATTCTACAGCTGCATATCAAGGAGTAGATTTAGGGATTGATATAATATATGAGCTACATGATAAATTGATACATTTATTACCAGACTTAACTATTTTTTTAGATTTATCTCCAGAAATTGCTTTAAAACGTGCTATGACGCGTGGTAATAATAATAAATTCGAAGCAAAGAATAATGAATTTCACATGAATGTATATAATAATTTTCATATAATATGCAAAAAATTCTCAAAAAGAATAATTAAATTTGAAGTAGATTCATTAAATGAAATTCAAGTAAACGAAATTTTAAAAAAAATTGTAAATTTGAATAATTAATATGGTTATTACAAGATTCGCTCCATCTCCTACAGGATTTCTACATATTGGTTCAGCAAGAACTGCCTTATTTAATTATTTATTTGCTAAAAACCAAAATGGTAAATTCTTACTAAGAATTGAGGATACTGATAGAGAAAGATCTACTCAAGAAGCTGTAGAAGCTATATTTGAAGGTTTAAAATGGCTTGGTATCAATTGGGATGAAGAGGTTATATTTCAATCAAAAAGAAATGAACTATATAAACAAGCAGCAATAAAATTAGTTAATGAAGGTAAAGCGTATTATTGTTTTGCATCTTCAGAAGAATTAACAAAGCAAAGAAATTTAGCAATAGAAAAAAAAGAAAATTTTATCTTCAGAAGCGAATGGAGAGATTCAACTGTCACAAATCATCCATCAAATGCACATTCTCCAGTTATTAGATTAAAGATTCAAGAAATTGATAGAACAATTATAAAAGATTTGTTGCAAGGTGATGTTGTTGTAGATAATTCACAAATAGAAGATTTTGTGTTATTACGTTCTGATGGTACAGCAACTTATATGTTAGCAGTGGTTGTAGATGATATAGATATGAAAATTACTCATATAATTAGAGGTGATGATCATTTAACTAATGCAGCAAAACAAATATTAATTTATCAAGCAATGAATGGAATTGTTCCTCAAATGATACATATACCTCTTATTCATGGTACAGATGGAGCTAAACTATCAAAAAGACATGGAGCTCTCGGTGTTGATGCCTATAAAAATATGGGATATTTACCAGAAACATTAATAAATTATTTGCTTAGACTTGGCTGGGCTAATGAGAATCAAGAGATATTTTCAATAGACGAAGCTATAAAATTATTTAATTTAAAATCTTTAGGTAAATCACCAGCTAAACTTGACTTTACAAAAATGAATAGTTTAAATGCTCATTATTTAAAAGAACAAGATAATAATATTTTATTAAATATGATTATAGATTTTTTACCAGAATATAATATTTCGGATGTAGAAAAATCATATATATTAACTTCTATGAATAGTTTAAAAATTAGAGCTAAAACATTGATAGAACTAGCAGAATTATCCAAAATCTATTTGTTTAGTAAAGATATTGAATATTCAAATGAAGCAAAATTAATTATAGATAATTGTAATAATGATTTATTAAAACATATTCTGTCTAACTTAGAAATTCATAACGATTTTAGTAATGATTCTATTTCTAACTTATTTAAAAAAATCTCTATAGAAAATAATATGAAACTTGCTGATTTAATGCTGATTGTTCGCGTATTTTTAACAGGTAAAACTTCCTCTCCTAGTTTGTTTGAAATTATTTCGATTATAGGTAAGGAAAATACTATAAAACGTATAAAAAAATAATATGATAAAAAAATATAATATAGCTATAGTTGGTGCTACAGGAAATACTGGTAGAGAAATATTAAATATATTATCAGAAGATATATTACCTGTCGGTGAAATATTTGCCATAGCATCAAGAGATTCTATTGGTAAACAAGTAAGTTTTGGAGATAAAAATTTAAATATAATATCTTTAGATGAATTTGATTTTTCTAAAATAGATATTGCATTTTTTTGCGCTGGTTCAGAAATTTCAAAAATGAAAGCTTTAGAAGTAGCAAATTCTGGTTGCATTGTTATAGATAAATCTTCTTATTTTAGAATGAATGAGAATATTCCGTTGATTGTACCTGAAGTAAATTCCTCAGAATTAAATAATGTTAGAAAAAATTCAATAATAGCAAGCCCTAATTGCTGTACTATACCAATTGCTGTTGCATTAAAACCACTTGATAATGTAACAAAAATTAAACGTTTAGTGATTAATACATATCAATCTGTTTCAGGTGCAGGCACAAAGGCAATGGATGAGTTGTATAATCAAACTAAGGCTAAATATGTATTTCAAGATACTAAAAATATTATATTTCCAAAGCAAATAGCATTTAATATAATACCGCAAATAGGTGATTTTCATGAAAATGGTTATTCGTCAGAAGAATTGAAAATATCAGCTGAATTGAGTAAAATTTTAGGACATCATATTAAATCTACAGTAACATGCGTTAGAGTACCAGTCTTTGTATCTCATGCAATATCAATAAATATTGAATTTGAAAAAGATTTAGATGCAAAAGCTGCATCTGAAATTTTAAGTGAAGCAGATGGTATTGTAGTAATTTCAAGTGATAATCAAATGAATTATGTTACGCCTATTGATACAGTTGGTGAAGATTTTGTTTATATATCACGTATTAGAAATGATTTGCAAAATGCGAATAGCATCAATATGTGGATAGTTTGCGACAATTTAAGAAAAGGTGCTTCTTTAAATTCTGTACAGATTGCTAAAGAACTGATAAATAAAAATATTATATAAAATTATTATTGCGAAAATATTTATAAATAAATATAATAGGTTATTATTCAATTATTTGCAGTTCTTGAAGTTTATTTTAAATGTAAATCTACATTGCATGCTGAGATTATACATAATTTTTAACAATATAAAATATATACTTGAAGTAGCATGCATTTCAGTATAAGAGAAAAATATGACAAGATTAAATAAATTAAAACATAAAAAATTCATACCATGTCAAATTGATGAATCATTAAATGATTTTACAACAATGTTGGATCAAGTGGATACTGGTGATATTTTAGAAGGATCGGTTGTTCAAGGTATCGTAGTTGGAACAATACCTGGTAAAATTATTGTTGATGTTGGTTTAAAAAATGAAGGAAGAATAGATACTTCAGAATTTGTTAATGAAATTTTACCTAAGGTTGGTGACATTGTTGAAGTATGTGTAGAAAAAAGAGAAGATAGGTTTGGAAAAACAGTTTTAAGTAGAACAAAAGCTATTAGAAGAGAATCATGGATTCAATTAGAAG
Source organism: Rickettsia conorii (assembly GCA_020726135.1). Lineage (GTDB taxonomy): Bacteria > Pseudomonadota > Alphaproteobacteria > Rickettsiales > Rickettsiaceae > DYTE01. Next base: position 29,118 of record DYTE01000005.1, on the reverse strand, counting down.
AAGCTTGGGCAAAGGGAGAGCAGGTTGAAGGAGAGATATTTGGTCGTATTAAAGGTGGATTTACAGTTTCTGTTAGAGGAGTTGTTGCATTCTTACCAGGTAGCCAAGTTGATGTTAGACCTATTAAAGATCCAAATACATTAATGGGGTATAAACAACCATTTAAAATATTAAAAATGGATGCTAAATTAGATAATATTGTTATATCTCGCAGAGCTATTTTAGAAGAATTAAGATCTGGTGCGCGTGATGAAATGTTATCTAAAATTCAACAAGGTGATGTATTAGAAGGTATAATTAAAAATATTACAGATTACGGTGCTTTCGTTGATCTTGGAGATGTTGATGGTTTACTTCATATGACTGATATTTCTTGGAAAAGAATTAACCATCCTTCAGAAATAATATCTATAGGTCAAAAAGTTAAAGTTGTAGTAGTAAAATATCACGAAGCGGCTCGTAGAGTCTCTCTAGGTATGAAACAATTGGAAGAAAATCCATGGCCAAAATTGAAAGAAGAATTTACTACAAATATTACTAGAACTGGTAAAGTAACAAATATTACAGATTATGGTGTATTTATAGAGTTAGTAGAAGGTATTGAAGGTCTTGTACATTCAAGTGAAATTAGTTGGGTAAAATCTTCACAAAATCCTAAAAAATTACTAACAATAGGACAAGAAGTAGAATTTGTTGTGCTTGATGTTGATATTGAAAAACATAGAATATCTTTAAGTATAAAACAATGTTCTGATAATCCTTTATTAAAATTTGCTAAGGAAAATCCAGTCGGCACTATTTTAAATGTACCTATAAGAAATATAACAGATTTTGGTTTATTTGTTGCATTGGATGCTAATATTGATGGTTTGATACATGAAACAGATTTGAGTTATGGTAATAATAATTCAGAATTGTTACGTGCTTATAATAAAAATGACATTGTTCAATGTAAAATCCTATCAATAGATGTTGAAAAAGAACGTATAGCTCTAGGTATAAAACAATTATCTGAGCAAGTTACAGTATCACAAAATATTGAAACTTCAAATATTCATGATGAATATAAGAAAAATATGATTGTAATTGGTTATGTTTACGAAGTTAAACCTGATGCAATAGAAATAAATGTGGATGATAAATTATTTGGTTCTATTAAAAAGACAGAATTATCATTAGATAAATTTGAGCAAAATAGTTCTAAATTTTCTATAGGTGACAAAGTTGAAGCTCAAATATTAAATATAGATAAAAATGGTAAAGCTAATTTATCTATTAAATCTGTTGAAATTGCACATCGTGATAAAGCTATGAAAGATTATGGCACAAATGATTCAATCAATTCGAATTTTGGAGATATCATAGGAGAAGCTTTAAGAAATGATGCAAATATAGAAGAGAAAAAATAATTTATGAAATCATTAATTATTAATGGTGGTAAAAAACTTAAAGGCGTGATAGATGTAAGCGGTGCTAAAAATGCCGCTTTGCCTATCATGGCTGGCGCATTATTGGTTGATAATTTATCTTTGTTTAATGTTCCCAATCTTACAGATATAGATACTATGACTATGTTGTTGGAAAGTTTAGGATGTAAAATTACTAATTCTGATATAATCGTTAATTCATTAATTATTAATTCTTCTAATATCAATAATTTTAAAGCATCTTACGATATTGTAAGTAAAATGAGAGCGAGTATATGGGTCTTGGCACCATTACTTGCAAGATTTGGAAAAGCTGAAGTATCGTTACCTGGTGGATGTGCTATTGGAACTAGACAGGTTGATATGCATCTTTCTGTCTTAGAATCTATGGGTGCAAAAATCTTAATAGAAGATGGATATATAAAAGCATCTGCATCCAAGCTACATTCTACAAAATTTATATTTGAAAATATTTCTGTTGGAGCAACGATCACTGGAATATTGGCTTCTGTATTGGCATCCGGTGAGACTAATTTGCACAATTGTGCAATAGAACCAGAAATAATCGATTTATGTAAATGCTTAAATAAAATGGGAGCAAAAATTCAAAATATTGGTACTAGTGATTTATTAATTACAGGTAGAGAATCTTTAGATTCTAATATTTCTTATAATGTCATGCCAGATAGAATAGAAGCTGGAACCTATATGATAGCTGCTGCTATTACTAAAGGAGAATTGCTGATTCGTGGTATATCATATGATTTAGTAGAAAATCTTTCCTTGAAATTGCTAAAAGCTGGTGTGATAGTTGAAAATCAATCTGATGGTATATTTGTAAAATATAATGGTGACTTAATTTCTGTTGATATTGATACTCATCCTTATCCAGGATTCCCAACTGATCTGCAAGCTCAATTCATGGGCTTAATGACACTTGCTAATGGTAGATCTGTTATTACAGAAAATATTTTTGAAAATCGTTTTATGCATGCGCCAGAATTGTGCCGTATGGGAGCTGATATAAAAATTCATGGGTCGCAGGCTGTTGTAACTGGAGTATCTACTTTAAAATCAGCTGAAGTTACAGCAAGCGATCTTAGAGCTTCAGTAACATTAGTACTTGCAGCACTTGCAACAGAAGGTGCTAGTAAAATTAATAAAATTTATCACTTAGATCGTGGTTATGATTCGTTAGAAGTTAAGTTACAAGCTTGCGGTGCTGATATAGAAAGAGTTAATTGTTAAAATATTAAATAAATTTGTTAAATTGATAATTGGATAATATATATGGCTAGAGTTACCATTGAAGATTGTATAAAACATGTGAATAATAGATTTGCGTTAGTAGCACTTGCCACTCAATATGCAAAAGAAATTAAAGCTAAAGGAAGAGACTCATATGATCCTAATAACCCAGATATAAAACCAGACAAACCTCCTGTAATAGCTTTACGAGACATTGCTAATAAAAGAATGTCAATAGAAGCACTAGAGAATAGATTATTATTAAGTTTAAAAACTAATAAATTCCGCTCTGATGCTCTTGATGAGGAACAAGAAAATTATGCAGATGAAGATAAATCAATAATAGACTATTTACCAAATAATATAGATGTTGTTGTTACTCAGGATTTTTCTTCATTTGATTCTGATCAATTTTCTGACTTTTTACCTTTTGAAGAAGATGATGATAAATAATATATATGATTTTTTCTATAGGTACGGATGTTGTACAAATTCCTAGAATAGAAAAAATTTTTTCTATATATGGAGATAAATTTGCAAAAAAAATTTTATCCTTTAATGAGATGGAAAAATTTACTAGTTTAGATACGACGATGATGAAATGTAGATTTTTATCAAAAGTTTTTTCAGTTAAAGAATCTTTTAGTAAAGCATTTGGAACGGGTATTGGTGAATATATTAGGTTTACAGAAATTGATTTAAGACATAATGATTTAGGTAAACCATTTATACATGTAGATAATATCTATAATAAATTTGTAGCAATGAAATATATAGAATCAAATCAATATAATAAAATCAACATACATGTTTCATTATCAGATGATTATCCAGTCATTGTCTCATTTGTTATTATAGAATTATTATAATTTTATATGTCGAATAATATTAAATTTCAAATAATTATAAAATATCTTATATTTATAGCAATATTAATTTTTACTATAGTAAATTATAAAATATCTTTAGATAGTCCGATTTATCCAAGTTTGGATATAATAATTATTTATCATATTGTTACAAATAATAGAAATTATAATTTAAAATATATAGGAATTTTTTTAGTAGGATTATTGCTAGATACCATATATAATAGTAATATAGGGATAAATTCTTTGATATTTTTGATCACAACTATGTGTTTGCATTTGTTACCTATAAAAAATTTTAATCAAATGAACTATCTAGTAAATTGTAAATTATTTGTAATTTATACTACAATAATACTTTATATTAGATATATTACTATTAGCTCTTTGTTTATTTCAATGAATAATCATATAATTATTATTATGCAAATAATTATTACTTCATGTATATATAATATTATTAAAATTATTATTGAATTATTTAATAAATCAAAAAATGATAACATCATTATAATGAATTAATTTTATGCCTTGCCTTTTCGCTGTCTTATTTATTGAAATACTCGGTGCTACCGAAGTAGATCTTTTCGTTCCAAGTTTTCCAAATTTACAAGAAATATTTCATTTATCAACTTTTATGGTAGAAATGTTACTAGCGGTAAATCTCCTATGTTTTTGTATAAGTTCACTTTTTGTTGGAAATTTAGGTGATAAATATGGAAGAAAACCAGTTATAGTAGGAGGTCTATTTATTTTCATTATTGGAAGTATATGCTGTACATTTGCAACAGGTTTTAATTACTTGTTAATTGGTAGAGCTCTGCAAGGAGTTGGAATCTCTGGTGGTGTTGTCCTATCTTATCTTGTCATTGCTGATAGTTATTCTGTTGAAAAACAACAAGAAATTATTGGTATGATCACAGGAGTTATAACTCTTGGAATGACAGCAGCCCCGGTAATTGGAAGTTATATTAATTTATTTTTTGGTTGGCGTGCTAATTTTGCTTTATTATTAATATTAGGAATTATTAGTTTATTATTATCTGTGATATATTTACCAAAACCATCATCTGATGATAAAGTTCGTATTAGTCTAAGAGAATATTTGCCAATTATAAAATCTGAACGAGTCAATATATATAATTTTACATTAACTTTTATATCACAAGCTTATTGGCTATTTGTAGCAATAGCGCCAATATTATATATGAATGATTTAGCTGTAAGTTTAGATATATTTGGGTTATATCAAGGTTCTGTTGCTGTTGTATTTTCGATTGGTAGTTTCTCGACTGGTTATCTAGTTAAAAAATATGGTATGATAAAATGTTTAAAATTTAGCTCAAGATTATTATTATCATCAGTCATACTAACTATTATTGCAACTATTTTTAATGTACAAACACCAATATTTATAACTTTTATTATGTTAATTATCTCTATTGCTAATATTATTCCTGTGAATGTATTATGGCCTATTGCAATTGATATTATACCTGAAGCGAAAGGGCGTGTTACGGCCTATGTCACTTCAAGTAGATTAATATTTACCGCTATATCTGTACAAATAGCAGGATATTTTCATAATGGCACATTTATCCCACTTGGAATTATGATGTCGATATTTCTTTTTATTGGATATATATTTTTATCAAAAATATTAATTCAAGAAAAAAATATTATATCCAAATATTCTGAAAAATAATTATACAGAAGTTTCGTTATAGTAATAACCAATTAACGAATTTCCAGCTTCACTAGCACATGAAGTAGGAATATACCCATGTTTTATAAAACATTGAATGTTTTCATATACTGGCTCAACTTCTGTATTATAATCTTCAGTAACATCATCTATGTCCGTTTCTGTAAAACTTAGGTCCACTTTTTTAATAATAGGTGATTTTACATTGACTTTATAAGATCCATCTTGATTTTTGACAATATTATATAATGTCTTTAACTGAGTTAATTTTGTTTCAGTTAAATTAGTTAAATTTAATTGAAATTCAAAATCTTTAATTTCTTTTAAATTAGAAGTAAGAATTTTAATTATGCTACACGATGCTGTATTAGCATTAATTGTTATTTCAAATAATTTCTTACATATTGGTAATTCAGATATAATTTTGGTTTTGATTTGTTGAATTGTTTGCATGGTCAATTCATTATATTCTAATTTTAGTATTTTTACTTTGTTATCTGATTCATTATTACGTAATGCTAGGACTTGTTTTAATTCTGGCAACACTTTATCAAAATTAAGCCAATGCGGATAATTTTCAACATATTGATTATTAGTGGTTAATGTAATTGCATTATCTTCAACAAATACTTGGTGATGCTGAATAATTGTCTCATTTTCTGCTTCCACAAGAATATCTTCATGCATTTTTTTTTCAATTATTACTGCTTCATGTGTTTTCTTGTTTAAGTCCAAAGCTTCGTTTGCCGCTATATCTTTTTTTTGCGGTGAATTGAGAAATACATGTTCTGCACTTTGAATATGTTGAAAATTGCTTGGTGCACTAATGAATTCTTGTAATTCATCCTCTACAATATAACCATATTTGTCCTTTTTTATTATTTTTTTATGTTTTCCCCCATCAATTAAACAATAATAGGTTAATTCAAATATTTCATTACCACTATCACTCAATGCTTCATATATAGATTTATGTTTACTATTAGAAAGATTAGCTATGTCAATTGTAATTTTTAATTCCCCTTCCTTCTCTACATGTTTAAATATTTTCTTTAATAATCCAATATTCTTTACTGAATCAATTGTTAAATCTAATTTCTTTATATTTTTTATTTGACTTAATATTTTTAATTCAATTTTACTAGGGTTTTTTATTTGAAGTTCAAAATCAATATCCACGTCTCTTTTTTGCAGTTCATTTATGATTTTTAAATCAACAAATTGTTGATTTGGAGCTCTTATATCAACAGATTTTAAATTTGGAAATATTTTAAATAAATAATTTATTGTAGAGTCAGATATTTTCTCTATAGAATTAAAATGAATTTTTTCAACTTCTGAAGTTTTTGCTTTAATTATATTATGAATTATGTTACGAGCCTTACAATCTTGTAACCCAGAATCTGTAAATCCTACTAATGGATTTTTGCTATTACCCACTCTATCTAAATTTTGCCAACTATCAATATATTTTAAAAATTGTGGCAATTTTATTTCAATATTATGTTTCTCATCTTCAATATCCAAATTGAATAGTTCAATAAAATATTGTAAATTAACATCACTATATATTGGTTTATATGATGAATATAAAAATTGTTTTAGTTTTTCTTCTATTGAAAAATCATTATGGTCAAATATAGCCTCTATATTTTTATTATTATGTAATAAATGTATAAATGTTAGTAATTCTTTAGAATTAAGTGTAAAGTCAGCTGCAAAAATAAGTTTATGAATTTTTCCACTAATATCAGACACAGCTTTATCTACAGCTGTTTGCAATGTATCTGAATCTCTGATGGAAACAATGTTACTATTTAGATCTGACTCATGTCCAAGAGGTATATAATGATTATCTAGATTCTGCTGGAGCATTATTTCTGCCACAATGTTTTGAATCTCTGTCTTATCTATTAATGAGCTAGTCTCACTATTATTATAATCATCTAATAATCCTATTGTATCATCATCTTCAATTAAAAATATATTATATTTATCATGTGTAAATAAATTTTTAAATATGTTTTTGATGCTTCGAATTATATCAAAAAATGAAATATTTGTTGTGCTTGTTTTCATTTTATTTTCCTATTTTATTATGTTAAAAATTATTAAGTAAATTTATAAGTAAAATTATTTATTTTTTACATGATTTTACTTATATTATTAGACATTGATATCCATTTTCATCAATAAATACCTCACCAATATTACGAGCTTCCATTGAACAAGATAAAGGATATACTAGTTTTGTATGTTTATTATTCATTATTGATTCTTTATCATGATCTACAAATATCTTTGGTGTAATTATTGAACTATTTTCACTTTCATGACACACTGGTGAATATATATTAACTTTAAAAGATTCATCTTTATTTTTTGTAATATTACAAAATGTTTGTAATTGAGATAATTTTTCATCTGTTAAATTAGTTAGATTTAATGAGATATTTTCAAAATCTTTTAATTTACCAATTAAAATTTTTGTAAAAATATTAGTTACATTTTTACAATTGATTGTTATTTCCAATTCTTGAAAATTTAATTTTGATTTTGCGGTAACTTCAGTAAAAATTTCTTTAACATGTGTACTACTAGAACATTTCTCATATTGCAATTTCATTATATGTTTTTGCTTAAGTTCATCAATTACATTTTGATATTGTTCCTTCCACTCTTTATTAATATGATGCGGAAGTTCTGGTAAAGGTATATTGTCACGATTGATAGATATAGTAGATGATCTAGTGCTAAGATTATTATTGTAATTAATATGGTTATCATAATCTGGAGTCATAAACTCACTTTCCTCTAGCTCGTCATAAATACTATCATTATCCTCATCATAATTTTTATTTGCTATAAAATTATTTGAGCTTGAACTAAAAACATTTTTAATTCCATTCCAAAACAAACTTGTATGACTACTGAACCATTTTGTTAAAGAAGGTTTATCCGTATAAACCCGAGTTGGTAACTCAATATCATCATATTCTTTTTCAGCTATTTCATAAAGATCTTCGTCATAAGGGTCTTCATCTTTATCTATAAAAGAAAATTCGTCTATTTCTTTATAAAATGATTTTAAAGATTCATCATTTGGTTTGAGATAATCTAGTTTTATATCAACTTCATCATCTGTTGTTTTTTTTATAAATGAATTATTTTCTAATTTTTCTTTTAGTTGTTTTATAGTTGTTGTAAAAACCTTACTTAGATTTTTCACTAGTTTTAATAACATAAACTACTCCATAGTTTTTTTATATAAATATTTTTAATAATGATAGTATAGTAAACTGAGTTTTAGATATTTCTTCAAAACATATAGCATGATTGAAAAATATTTTGAAAGGCTGTTGTGCTTGTGCCCATAAAAATTCTCTTTTAATTTAATTATTTGTGAAATCTGTTTATAAAAGCATTATGACCAAAAATATAGTATTTTTTGATATATCAACATTAATTTTCTTTAAATTTTCTATAATGTGGCAAATATATTTACATATTAGTTTAACTATATTATATTCATCTCTAATATAATTTAACCAAATATAGGTATATTATCATGAAAAAAGCTGTGATTCTGGCGAGTGGTGGAGTAGATTCTTCAACAGTTCTAGCAATTGCTAAAAATCAAAATTATGAAATTCATGTTCTTAGTTTTAATTATTCTCAAAGAAATATTCTAGAACTGGAAAAAATTAAATCATTAATTTCAGATTATAATGTGTTTGAACATAAAATAATTAATATTGACATGAAAAATATAGGTGGTTCAGCATTAACAGATCATAAAATTAATATACCCCAATATTCTGAATTATCAGAAGCACAAGGTCATGTACCTCTGAGTTATGTGCCAGCACGCAATACAATATTCTTAAGTTATGCTCTTGGGTATGCTGAAACAATTAAAGCTTATGATATTTTTATAGGTGTTCATAGCACTGATTATGATAATTATCCAGATTGTAGACCAGAATATATTAAGGCATTTGAGAATTTAGCAAATCTTGCAATATCAAGCGCTGTAGATGGAAATAAAATTACTATTCATGCCCCATTAATTAATATGACAAAAGATCAAATAATAGAACTAGGATTAAAGCTTTCAGTGGATTATTCTAAAACAATTTCATGTTATAATCCTAATATAAATGGAGAATCATGTGGATCATGTTTATCATGTTTAATAAGACTCGAAGCATTTGCAAAAAATAATATAACAGACCCGATTAAATACCAAATTTTATGATTTCAAAAATAATTTTTCAAAATTTTCCAACTATTGATTTGGGAGATATAATATTGAGAGAGATAAGACCATCATATGATGCAAAAGCTTATTTTGAATATATGTCCAAAGATGAGATGAAACCATTTTTAACAGATAATAATATTCCAAAAAATATTGAACAAGCCAATCAAGAATTATCATATTGGGGAAGTTTATTTCAAAATCAAAGAAGTATATATTGGGCTATAGCACTTAAAGAAACAGATATGTTAATAGGCACAGCTGGATTTAATATGATTTCATTTTTACATTCTAAGTCAGAAATTAGTTATGATTTAGATTGTAATTTTTGGGGACAAGGCATAATGTTAAAATCAATCAAATCCATATTAAAATTAGCAGATAATATCGGAATGATGCGTACACAAGCAACAGTAATTGAAGATAATATAAAATCATTGAAATTATTGGAACGTTGTGGTTTTGTTCGTGAAGGAATATTACAAAAATATGAATTAGTTAATAATGTTCATAGAGATTATTTTATGTATGCTAAAGTGCCTTATTAAGATATCTTGATATTAATTAACCTATAACATATAATAAATCTATAACAAAAAGGAGTAATATCTTCATAAATATTTTTAATAAAAGTTTAAAAAATTCTGATAGTCAAATATATAATATAATTGATAAAGAATATAGTCGTCAACGTGATTTTATAGAATTAATCGCATCAGAAAATTTCACAAGCAAAGCAGTGATGGAAGCTCAAGGTTCCGTTTTGACTAATAAATATGCTGAAGGTTATCCTTCGAAACGTTATTACTCAGGTTGTGAAGAAGTAGATAAAGCTGAGAATTTAGCAATTGAGCGAGTCAAAAAACTATTTAATTGCGCCTATGCAAATGTGCAACCTCATTCTGGCTCTCAAGCTAATCAGGCTGTTTTGTTAGCATTGTTAAAACCAGGCGATGTTATACTTGGTATGTCACTTAATAGTGGAGGACATTTAACACATGGTGCAGCTCCTAATTTGTCTGGTAAATGGTTTAAATCTGTTAGTTATGAAGTATCACAAAATGATTATTTAATAGATTATGAACAAATAGAAAGATTAGCATTAGAACATAGACCAAAACTAATTATAGCTGGTTATTCCGCCTATTCTAGAATTATTGATTTTGAAAAATTTAAGCAAATAGCTGATAAAGTTGGTGCTTATTTAATGGCCGATATTGCGCATATTGCAGGATTAGTTGCAACAGGAGCTCATCCATCACCTCTTAATTTTGCTCATGTTGTTACATCAACTACTCATAAAACTTTAAGAGGCCCAAGGGGGGGGATTGTTTTATCTAACCATTTAGATATTGGTAAAAAAATTGACTCAGCTCTATTTCCTGGATTACAAGGTGGTCCGTTAATGCATGTGATTGCTGCTAAAGCTGTTGCTTTCGGTGAATGTTTAACAAAAGAATATATTGATTACATAAAACAAGTTATTGTTAATGCAAAAATTTTAGCTTCAACTATTATGAATCGCGGTTATAATATATTAACAAATGGAACAGATAATCACATAGTTCTCGTTGACTTACGTAGCGCATCGATTACAGGTAAAGTAGCAGCTGATAGTTTAGACAGAGCGGGAATTACTTGTAACAAAAATGCTATAGCATTTGATACAACTTCACCTTTTATTACATCTGGTATAAGACTTGGTACGCCTGCTTGCACTACAAGAGGTTTTAAAGAAAGTGAATTTGAACTTGTCGGTAATTTAATATGCGATATATTAGATTCTTTAAAAAATTCTGATGATAATAGTAAAGTAGAAATTATAGTAAGAGATCAAGTGCTTCAGATTTTAAATAAATTCCCTATTTATTAAATGATTTTGTAATTATGATATATGCAAATAGATAAAAATATTCCAAATTACCTTACTATATTTCGCATTGTCATAATACCATTCATTATATTTAGCTTTTATTTAGATGATTCAAAATTTGCTCATCAATTTGGTGCTGCATTATTCTTAATAGCTGGAATTACAGACTTTATAGATGGATATGTAGCTCGTAAATTTGGTTTAATTTCACGTTTTGGCCAAATGCTTGATCCTATAGCTGATAAATTACTTATAGGATCTGTTATTATCATGTTAGTTAAAAAAAATCTAGCACCTGAAATTCCATGTATATTAATATTATCACGTGAATTTCTAGTATCAGGACTTCGTGAATTCTTAGCTCAAATTAAAGTTAGCATTCCAGTATCAAGACTTAGTAAAGTTAAAACTTTTATGCAAATTGCTGCCTTGTTCATATTAATACTCGGTGTTAAAGGATCTGGTATAGATTCATTATATATAATAGGTAATATATTTTTATGGATATCAGCCATATTAACATTAATCACTGGCTTTTCATACCTTAAAGCTTCTATAAAATATTTAAAATAAGTCACCTAAAATTTGAAATGACTTAGATAATCATTAAAACCACCTACATAGTTTTCTATTTTTTATAGAAATTTTGTTATAAATAATTTACTTTTATCATCAAAGTTTTTTTCTTGAAATATATCTAACTTTTATCTAATGAAAGATAATAATATTGGCGATATATTTCTAAGCATATTATGTAGCGTCAAGAAATATTTTCTCTAGAATATTTAATAACTCCAAATGTCTTACAAAAATTTTGATAAGAAAAGGAAATCTTAAATATTTAGGAATTTTTTTCCTCTTCATTAAAATATTTCAATCTATAACGCTCTTATAAGATTTTCCATTATATATTATATTTTTATAATTTAATTTTAATGAAGTAAATAATGCGCTATGATCATCACCTACATCAATTATTATCTCGGTAATTTTTTCAGAAAATTCTTTGTCTAATTCTTTAATTATATAGTGTAAAATAAGCATTCCATAGATTCTAGTAAAAATACTAACATTCGAAATGATTATATTATCCGTCATTTCAAGTATTTTATATAAATTAGATTTTATTAAATTAATGTTAGTAGAATTTATATAGAAAATTTTCTTCAACATGTTATTTAATATTTTTATTAATTTCTCTTGATAATTTATTAAAAAACTAATAACTTTAAATATTGAAGTATAATTTTTAAAAGTAAGTTAGTCAGTGAAAACATATGATAATAATTCAAAAACTATAATTAAAATATTATTATTTATTAGTTTTAATATAACTATAATAACATTATATTTACTATTTTCTATAAATACTAATATAAATCTTTTTAAACGACATTCTTATAATAATATTATGATTAATATAGGAGGTAGTTTTGTATTAACTGATCAAAATAAAGAAATTTTCAATAGTAACAATCTTAAAGGCTCATTGAGCATTATTTGCTTTGGTAATATAGATGACATTAATACTTATTCTATGTTAGAAATTATTGATGATCTTGTAATATCTCTTCAATCTTCAGGTATAGAAATAATTCCAGTTTTTATAACAATGAATTCAGATAATGATACACCAGATTTATTAAAAATATATTTGAGTAATTTAAAAAGCAATTTCATAGGATTAACTGGTACAAAAGAACAATTGAAATTAATAAGCAATAAATTTAAAATTCGTAATCAATTTTTTGATAAAATAACAAATGAGAATGACAAAAATAATTTCTTTGTTTATTTAATGAATTTTGATTATAAATATATTAAACATTTTGTACTTTCAGGAGATAAGAAAGATCATTTAGAATTTATCCAATCACTTAAGGACCAAAGGATTTTTTAACTAAAAATTAGTTGCAAATTAATTTATATGATCGAGATTTAAACTAAGCATTAATTTGCAACTTTAGTAATTATATTGTTACATCTTTAGCAAGAAGTTCTTTCTCAGACGTTTCTTCAATTGCTTCTAATGATTGGCTTGGTAACATTGCATCATTTAATGTTCTTAATAGATCATTTTCAGATAATTGTTGCTCTAGTTCTGGATTTTCTTCAGATTTGGACTTTTGTAAACATAAATTTATAAAATCATCACTAGTTTGTGTCTGTAATATCGCTGCTTGGTTACTGCTTTGTGCTTCAGTGTTTACTTCTGTATTGTAAAGATTTTTTAAAATATTACATTGTTCAAAAACTAAACTTATTAATTTTTCTAAATTATTATAGTTTTGAACTATATCTTCTTTCATATCTTCTTTTGACGTTTCAAGAAATTTTGTCAATAATGTTGTAATTAGTGTTAAGATAAATATCATAGAATCCCCCAAAATATAATTTATTAAATTTATTAAAAATTATAGAATAGATAAAATCATAATAATTAAATATGTAATTATTATGTTAAAATATTATTTGGATAAAAATTTTTGAGTAAAAAATTATAATGTCAGTAAATTTATATACCAACATTATATTAACTTTAGCACCAAAATTATTAATTTGTCAAATAATTAATTAGATTATTAATTAGATATATTTTTTAAGTAAAACATTAGTAAATTTACTAGAATGTTTTGTTAATTAATGTTAAACTAATATTTGTAATTTTATTAACCATGATTAAGTGGTAACTATGTATATAAATTATTCCGAATATAATTTTGAATCATGTGAACATTCTGACAGATTAATATCACAACTTGTAATAACTAACAATTTATCTCAGAGAAAAATTAACATTCCTAAAATTAAACAAGCTATATATTGTGCAAAAATATATCATCAGTCACAAAAACGTGATAGTGGTGAACCTTATTATACGCATCCTCTAGCTGTAGCTAGCATGGTAGCAAGATATAATTTTGATACTAACCTAATAATAGCAGCAATACTTCATGACACTATTGAAGATACTGAAGCTACATATGAATCAATAGAAGCAATGTTTGGTACTGAAATAGCAATATATGTTCAAGCTTTATCTAGGATAGTTGGTGATCAAAAAATATCAGTGGAAGATAGTTTAAAGAAAATATGTAAATTAAATAATAATGGCGTATTATTGATAAAATTGTGCGATCGTCTTCACAATATCCAAACTATAAGAGTTAAGAGTAAAGAGAAGATTAGTCGCACAATAGATGAAGTGTTAAAAATATTCATAACTTTATCATTCAAAATTCAAAATCCTGAATTAGAAAAAAAAATATATGAGTTATGTATTACGACATTTCAAAAAACAACTAACTATTCTAAGCTTTTTTCTCAAGATTCTCAAAATAATTTATTCCATTCGCAAACCATAAGATTATTGGAATCATGATGATAAGCACTCCATAATTACCAAAATAATCAACTAAATATACAAAACCAAATGATGTTATGATATATGTTATAGCTCTTGATAATGCATATAAAAAACCAATATATGTAAAACGTTTAAATACAGGAAAATATTTATAAAATACTGAAGTAGCTGGAGCTGCATCGCATGCAAAAAATATCATAACTGATTGTAATATAAAAATACTATTGCCACTAGTTGCGTTGTTAAGCCAATAAGGACAAAGTATCATACATACTGCTAATGCAGCCAATTTTACTTTTAATATTGATAATGGATGAAATTTATAACTAAATAAGACTACTAAAAAAGTATTCATTAATTGAACCATAGATACAGCAAAATTTTGATGTATAATTTCTGCAGAACTATATCCAAAGTTATTTTTTAATATGTTGGCACAATGTACATATGTAAAATAAAAGCATAAAGGCCACATGCAATCCATTAAAAATACTGTTAAAGTAGTTTTTCCGTGTGTTTTTTCATCAAGAAACATTAATGAGTTTGTATCAGGTGTTGGACTATCTATAATACTACTAATTGCTCTAATATTGTGATTAGCTCTTCTTTTAGCATCTATAAATTCTGGAGTTTCTCTTAAAGTTGTTCTAGCTACAGCTCCAACGACAGCTATGCCAGCTCCTATCACAAATGCATATCTCCAATTAAAACCAAAAGATGTAACAAGTGATGCAACACCAAGTGCAGCAAAGGTACCTATAGAAACTGAAAATGCAAGTATAGCAATAGCTGGATATCTAGCAGGTGGTTTTATAGTTTCACTTAAGAATAATTGCGCGCCTGTAATCTCACCCATGGAAGTCATTCCTTGGACTATTCTACATATTGTGGCAATCCAAGCTGCAGCTATTCCTATTTGTGCATATGTTGGTAATAATGCCATAATTAAACATGAAATTGCCATAAAAAGAGTTGTCATAACAACGGTGGATTTACGTCCTATTTTATCTCCTATATAACCAAAAATTAAAGCACCAAATGGTCTTAAAACATAAATAGAACAAAATGCAATTGCTCCTAAAAGCTGGGCTGAATGTGGATCAGTTTTAGGAAAAAATAGTTCATTGAGAAGAACAGCCATATGTACATATAACATAAGATCGAAATATTCAAGGAATGTTCCGATAGAAAGAAGCCCAACGGCTTGTTTGTGATTTTTATTTAAACAATAGTCAAATTCCGCTTTAGGTATAAAGTTGTTGCTCATATAACATACTCAAATATTAATTTTATATAAATTATATAAACTCAAAATAAAACTTAAAATAAATTATAATTTAAATTCAATTCTGAAGTTAATATGCCATAGTTTTAACATTCTAATTCAGTATATGTCAAGTAGATTTTGCAATTATTTATTTTTGGATGAAATTAATAATATAGAAATTCCTGCTATTAATATTACAATTGTTTCACAAAGAGTATCAAAACCTCGATAAGAAGCCAAAATAGCAGCAACAAATGAATTTACTCCAATTTCAGATGCAATATTATTTATATAATATTTATAATTATCAGAAAATATAGGTGAATTAGCTTCTCCAAATTGATTTATTTCATTTCCAAAAATAATTACTAATATTACAAATATTGTTAATATTATGTAAATAATCATATGTTTTTTATTGGATGATTTAGTTGTAGAGTTAGGTTCATTAATTAAAAATTTTTGAATTTTTTTTAAAAATACAAGTAAAATACTTGTAGATAAAAAAACATTTATAGAAGTTTCAGTTAAAGCAACATCTGGTGCATCAAGTAAAATATATGATATGGAAGATAATAAGCTAAATATTGAACTAATAATAATATTATCAAAAATATCTTTAGAGATTATTAACTTAATAGCAATTATAATCAATAGAAAATGAATAAACAAAATTAAAGATTCAGATAATTCAAAATTTAACATATTTATAAAATATTATTATTTTCAAGAGATGTTTTAGCTAAATTATGTGATGATACAGGACCCATGAGAAATATCAGAATCATCATTATTAATAGTTTAATAATATTTATAGTAGAATTTTGCATAAATATTAAACCAAAAATACATAAGGGAACGCCACAAGATTCAATTAAACTTGCTGCATGTAATTTTGCATAAAAATTTTTAAATCTAAAAAAACCTAATATTCCTATAAAAATAAAAACTATACCTATTATTATAAATATGTAAGCTATAATTAGATGAAATGTCATATATTTTTTTATATTAATTTTTAAAGTGATAAATCGGAACCATTAAATTACTTTTATATTTTTTTCTATTTAAAAAATATTTAGAATTATTATTTTTTGAATAAGTTTTATGTTTTTCTAGTTTATTTACTATTTTAACAATATCATTTTTATATTTATTTCCAATTGGAAATGTTGCTGAATGATAGTGAGCTATAGCTTTGTGCCAACAACCTGTTTGTTCGTATTTTTTTCGTAAAAATTCTGCTCCATAAGATATATTATATTGAGGTTCAAATGCCTTATCAATAGAATCAAAAGCATTTATATGATGTTTTAAATTTATTTGCATACAACCAACATCTATGATTTCTTTATTTGTCTTTATTTGATTTTTAACAAATTTAATAGCTTCTTTTTTATTTCTAAAATAATATCCTTTCCCTTCAACATTGACTGTCCATGGCCATATAATAATATTATTATTCTTTGAATGTTTTTTACCAGATTCCTTCAATGCAATTGAGCGAAGAATATTTTGTGGTATTTTAAATTTTTGTTCAAAATGTCCAAATAAAGAATCACATTTATTAGATTCATATATTTCCTCATCATAAGCATGAATATTAAAAATAAAACAAATAGTTAGTAAAGAAAATATTATTTTATGTATAATAATGTTCATTATCAAAGCCTAATATTATATAAACATCATTAAAAAAATCATGAGGATTGTTATTTGGAAATAATAATTCGTATGAATTTGCATTAGAAAATAATCTTTGTAAAATTGATAATGTTTCTTTTGTGATTAATATATTCTTATCTGAACTATCATATAATGATAGTTGATAATAATCTTCATCTATTTCCTCTGTAGTTTTGCTTTCATAACTATCTCCATTTAACCAAGTAACTAAATCTTTAGGTGATTTGTTAGATTCACTTGTAACAGTACTTGGAAAACTTTTAAATTCATTAGAAGTAAAAAAATCATCAGGCATTTGCTTAAGTTCACCTGGACAAGAATTATTACTATCAATTCTCCAAATAAAACCATCAGTTTTAGAATGATTTGGTTGAATACCAAGATCACATTCACTTAGTTCATTTAATTGACTTGGTAATGTTAAATGTCTATCTATGAGTTTATAAGGTTTGTTGTTTGATATAATGATCAATTGAGGGTCTGAACCACTTGATATTGTATGTATTATACTATTTATATTGTTATTTTGTAAATTAAAATCATTTTCGCTTATTAGTTTTTTTATTTTAAAATGATTTTCCACTTCAACTAATTGTTGAAAATTTTCAGTTATTTTTATTATATTATCAGCTTCATATGAAATATCTGTATATTTATAATAATAATTATAATTATTTTCAAAAGCTTTTAAACATTTTGATAAATAACTATCTGAATTATACGCATTTGATGCTTTTAAATATTCAAAAAATCTAATAGTTTCATTATATATGATTAAATCTTCATTTCTTCCATTCTTATATGCATCATATAAATAATCTATAGATTGTTTATTTCCATAAAGAAAAGATAATATATAAAATGATGTAGAATATTTATATGCTAATTTTTTAGAAATTTCATTATCACATTCTTCCATTCCATAAATTTCTAAAATTCTTGCAGTTTGACATAAAGTTGTTGGAGAAATAGATTCAATAATAGAATTTGTACCTATATTTAACAGATTAATATCTGGGCCAATAATTTCTGGAAAAATTTTACATATTAAAAATGTAGCAATAGATCTAGAATTTATTATATTTCCATCAACAAATTTATCTTCTTCTAAATTATTGATTATTTTGTTTATTTCATTTGGTAAAGTTTTTTTAGGAGTTGGTATTATGTGTAGTGTATCATCATATTTTTTAGTCATATCATACCTCTTATTTTGATTTAAGAAATGAAATAGACTTCATATTTTATCTTTAAACATGAGTCCATCATTAATAGTATAATATTATTAAAAATTTATAAAACTTTATTTTATTTTCCTATACAAAATTTACTAAATATTTCACCTAATATTTCTTCAATAGTTATTTTTCCAGTAATACTACTAATAGTGCGTATAGACATACGAATATCTTCTGTTGCTAATACTAAATCATTTTTTAAACTAAAATTATTTAAATATTCTAATGTTATTTTTAAACTATTTCTATGACGTGCTCGTGATATATGTGGTGCATCATCAACAAAACATATATTAGATGATATTTCTTCTATCTTTTTTAATAATTTATCAAGAGCTATTTTATTTACTATAGAGATCTTTAATATTTGTGCCTCAGGAATATGTAATATTTTAATTAAATTATTGCATATTTCATCTGAATTATTAATTAAATCTATTTTATTTACAACTATAATAGTATTTTTATCTATTAAATCATAAAATAATTCACAATCTTCGAATTGTAATATATCAAACATTAATATTTTAATATCCGCTAATTTTGCTTTTTCTAATGCACGTTTGATTCCTTTTTGTTCAACTATATCATATGTTGAATCTCTAATTCCAGCTGTATCCTGTAAAATTATTTTATATCCACCTATGTCAAGATGCCCTTCAATTACATCTCTTGTAGTTCCAGCAATATTGGACACTATAGATAATTCACGTTGCATAAGGAAATTTACTAAGCTAGATTTTCCAACATTTGGTTTACCTATTACTGCAAGTTTAATACCATCGCGTAATAACTCACCTTTTCTATTATCATTTAAATGAATTAAAATAGTTTTTTTAAGATTCTCAACAATATTAGTAACATCTTCTAATATAGAATTTGGAATTTCTTCATCAGGAAAATCTATATAAGCTTCTAGAAAACTAATTATTTTTAATAAAGATTTTCTCCAATCTTCATATAATTCATAAAGTTCACCAGATGATTGTTTTATAGCTTGCCTATGCTGCATTATAGTTTGTGCTTCTATTAAATCAGCAAGACCTTCTGCTGCTGTTAAATCAAATTTACCATTAAAAAAAGCTCGTTGTGCAAATTCTCCAGCTTCAGCCATACGAACATTTTTTATAGATAAAATTGTAGATGTGAGAAGCAATGATATTGCAATACTACCATGACAATGAAGTTCTACAACATCTTCACCTGTAAAACTTTCTGGTGCTTTAAAATACACAACCATCGCATTATCTATAATTTCTTCAGTATTTGGGCATTTTAATTGACGATAATACATTTTTCTATGCTCAAATATAGAATTATTATTAGTTAATTGTTTTAATATATATAAACTTAAATCTCCTGAAATTCGATATACAGATACTCCAGCTATTCCTTTAGCAGAGCTTTGCGCAAAAATAGTTTTCAAAAAATTTTTTTTCATTTTTATCTTGTCCAAAAAATAATATTAGATAAAATAATCAACCATATAAGAGAAAATGGTAAAAATATTTTCCAATTTAAATTCATTAATTGATCATATCTATATCTTGGTAATGTTGCTCTAATCCATATAAAACAAAATAATAAAAGACTTACTTTAAGAGCAAACCAAATAAATCCTGGTATTATATATAGAAAACTAATATTAAATGGCGGCAAATATCCTCCTAAAAATAAGGTCGTCGTCATAGCACTAACCATTATCATATTAGCATATTCACCTAAAAAAAATAATGCAAAAAGTGAGGAAGAATATTCTACATGATATCCTGCAACTAATTCAGATTCAGCTTCCGGCATATCAAATGGTAGTCTGTTAGTTTCAGCAATAGAACATATAAAAAATAATCCAGCCATTGGCATTAATAATAAATCATTCCAATATGGCATAGATTTTTGCTGTTCAACAATTTCAGATAAATTAAGACTTCCTGTACTTAATAATACAGATATAATAGCCATGCATAGCGGTAACTCATATGAAATCATTTGAGCAGCTGACCTTATGCTTCCAAAAAATGCATAGCGAGAATTACTTGCCCAGCCAGCTAAAATTATTCCGTATGTTCCAAGAATAGATATGGCCATAATATACATTATTCCTACATTAATGTTAGATAGAGCTATTCCTTTAGATACTGGAATAACAGCCCAACCAACTAGGCTAAAAACAAATGTTATTATAGGTGCAAGTATAAAAACTATTTTATCAGATTTAGAAGGAATGATAATTTCTTTAGATAGAAGTTTTATTGCATCAGCAATTGGCTGCAATAAACCATAAGGTCCAGCAACATTAGGTCCAAGACGTAATTGCATAAATCCAATAATTTTTCTCTCTGCAAGTGTTAGATAAGCTACTGATAAAATTATTGGTAAAATAATTGCAACAATTTTGAATATGATGAATATAATTGGAGAAACATATTCTAATAATTGATTCATATATAAATATTATTTATTATTTTCATATAATTTTATGATTTTATCAAAATTATTATAGCTTAAAGCTTGTTTTACTATTTTGACTTTTTGATTAATATTATCATTTAACTCACAATATAATTCTAATAATGTTACATTATTTGGCCAATATTTTAGAATATATTCAATAATATCTATGGCTTCTTCTTTATTATTATCATTATTTAAATTATTGATATAATCAATATAATATTTCATAATCTCATTATTATTAGCATCAATAGACAATCTTTTTTTAGAAAAAAATAAAAAATCTTTCCATAATTTTAAAGATGCATATGAATAGATTAATATATCTAATGCTTCAATATCACGTTCATTAATTGCATATAATCTTGATGCATAAATTATTGACTCTTTGTAATTATGTAAATCATAAAATATTTGCATTATTTTTCGTAAAGAAAAATTTAAAAATATTTTTACATGTTCCAGTTTTTTAAATTTTGTTATTTTGATTATTGGATCTTTTTCAATATTTGCTTCTATAAATTTATAAAAAATATCATATTTTTTTAACGAATTTTTATCCAAATTATTTTTTAATTTTATAGATTTATTATCATTAATAATACATAAAAATAAAGCTTCCATTAATTTATATTTTTGATTATATTCACTCCTTTTCAAAAAAAATTCTTTTATCATTCTTGGTATTTTAAATATATAAGACAGAATATTAATAATAATGATAATGATTAATATTAATATTATTATTGATATAAGAAAAGTAAATAAAGTAATTTGAATATAATAGCTTGCAATGGTGAATTTTATTAATGTATCAAATTCTAACATTGATCCTAGTATAAAATATATAAGTAGAAATGAAATCAATATTATAAATAATCTAATCATGATTTACTCCCAAAAAATTTTTTACATAAAAAATATTATTTATTTGAAAGATAATTTTTTGTTTTAATAATTGCTGTTTTTTAATTATATCAGTAATTTTATCAATTTTTATAAATTTTTCTAACAATAGAAAATTTTTAGGAAATATTCTTGTATTATTTTGTTGAATATTAAGTAATTTATTATATTCAGCAAAATCTTGAATTATTAAATTCATTTCTTTAGCGTTATTTAGATTTATTTTTTGTAAATAATCTAATTCTTCTGTAAAGCTAATATCTTGTAAAAATTTAAATATAATGATATTTAAATATTTTAAATATTCAATAGATTTTGATTCATTATTAGATAATTCTATATTTTGATGGAATATTACTGTTTCTTTTTTATCAGATTTATCTATAGAAATATTAGTTGAAATAGGCTTTATATTATCCACTAATACTTCATTATACTTCTGTTCATTAATATTGTTATCTTTAACAATTTCGTTCTTATCATAAAAAAATGATTCAATTTTTTGATAATATTGTGGATATGCCATTAAAACAATTATAAATATTATTAATATAATAATGGAAAAAATATATTTTTTTATCATGTTAATTCATACTAAAATTCATATGTTCATATAATGATTTAGATAGATCTATAATATTTTTTGCATTTGAACAAATAATTTTTTTAAAAAATGGTGAAACTATTTCTGTAATTTCATTATCATAAGTAATGATAATCACATCTTGCAAATATATAAATAAATTTTTCTCTTGCAATAATCTTATAAAATTACTAGATATTTCTTTATTAGGAAGTAATATATAAGAAATATTATTAGAAATGATCTCTAGATTGTCCAGTTGATTAATATAAATTTTTTTAAAAATATTATGTATTTTTATCATTTCTGGAAGTTTTTTTGTATCATAATGTTCAGATGATAAAAATAGAGTATTTGTATAAAATTCTTTTGGTATGATATTAATCATTTCGCAAATATTTTTTGCATTATGTCTAATCATATTATGATTTTTTACAATTAATTCTGCATTATCAAATAAATTAACCATCCATAATTTTTTTTTCAACATCATAGATGAATGTAAAAAACTATATTTTGACATTAATGATTCTATATATGCAAAACCAATTAAACTATCAATAATAAGATTATCATAATTTATTATATTCTCATATTGTAAATTTAAATTTAAATATTCCACTATTGGATAATTAATTATTTCTAGTTTAAAATGTTTTTTGTTAATCATATTAAAATATCTTATTAAATATTGATTATCAATACTAGATTGTAATAATAAGAGTTTTTTAGTTATTTGCATATTTTACTATATAAATCTAATATTTTACTAACCATAAGATCAATAGAAAAATTTTGAATAACATGTTGCCTTGCACTATTTTGAATGATTGCTGCTTCAGCGCTTCCAAGGATTGATATACAGAATTTAATTTTTTTTGCTAAAGCCATATGATCGTTATATGGAATATAATATCCTGTTTTATTATCTATAATAGTTTCTAAAGTTGAGCCAAGATTAGTAGCTATAACTAGTTTTTTCATTAGTTGAGATTCTATCATTGTTCTAGAGAATGATTCTGGTTCAATAGAAGTGGATATAACAATATCTGATAAAGCGTAGAGTGGTAACATATCATTATCACTCCCAAAAATTTGAATTTTATTTTGTAATTTTTTTCTTGAGATTAGGTCTTTGATAGAAGCAACATATTCACAATGTTTTGATATATCACCAACCATTAAACAATAACATTCAATATCTCTTATTTCTTCTATAGCCTTAACTAAAATATCATGTCCTTTCCATTTTGTCATTCTTGCTGGCAACAATATAACAGGTAAATCTGTTGGAATATTATATTTTTTTCTACATGAAATTAATTGTTCATTTGTAACGAGATCCTGACTAAAATATTGTGGATCAGCTCCCATATGAATTACTTCTATTTTATCTTGTTCTATGTAATATGATTCTATAATATGTTTCTTAACAAAATTTGATACAGCTATAATTTTAGAGGATTTAAACATGATAGAATTATATAATTTTTGAAAAAAATTATCTATTTTATATATTCCATGAAAAGTTGTTAAAAATTTTATTTTAAGTTTTTTTACTGCAAAATAACAACTCCAAGCGCTTATTCTTGCTTCTGTATGTACTAATTCTATATTATGATCTTTAATAATTTGTGCAATTAATTTATTATTTTTATAGATTGTAAAAGGATTCTTGCTATTTACAGGTAGTTTAATATGTAGTATGCCATTTTTATTCAAACTCTGTACTAAATTGCCACCAGCTGAAATAACAATTGGATTATGACCATATTGTTTCAAGTATTTTACTATTTCAATAGTTCCGCGCTCAACACCACCGCTAATTAATGTTGGTAATATTTGTAAAATATTATATTTTTTATTATGTGATTCCATATAAACTAATATAAATTGATTTATTTAATATTAAACTATACATGAATTTTTAAAAAAATAAAATTTTATTGAGAGATTTTGAATATAAATTGTTGAGTTAACTAGGTTAATTTAACTTAACCTAGTTTAACATAATTATAATACATCTACTGTAACAATTAAGCTATCAGTATATATTCCTGGATATATACCAGTTTGGTTGGTAATTTTACCATATACTGGTATAGTAGTACTACCTGCAACAGCGTGTTGTGTAGAACCAAGGCTTGCAAAAATATTTTGATAAGTTGGATCTCTATATAATTCAAACGCTATGAAGTGTGTGGTATTAGTATTAGGATTAGTATAAGTTAGGTTACGACCAGAACCACCTATATATTGACCACCTAATCCACTAGCACCTATTCCTATTACAAAATCAGTACCAGTAGTACATGTTAAATCGATATTACTATTAGCTGAAATAGTAGCATTATCCATCGCTGTTGTATTAAAGCTACCAAAATTTAATGGAGAAACATTAATTGAGCAAAAAGTTGAAACATTAACAGTCGCTTGAACTGTATGACTACTAGCGGTTGCTACAAATGGATTAGTTATTATAATTGATTGTATAAACAAATAAAGAAAGTATAGATATTTCTTTACCATAATTACCTCTTTTTAATTATATATTTATTAAAATTTAAAAATTTATACTAAGCGCCTATTGTTAGAGTTACTGTAACAATATCTGTATATGTACCTGGCATAATATTTGGTTGTGAAGGTATTTTAAGATACATATATAATGTATCTCCACCAGCTGTAGATAAATAAGATGTATTAGGATCAGTTTGTGAAGCTGTTACATTAGGCCAAAGATTTGCATATCCAGACTCTGTGTAAATTCTATAATTTAATAGTTGTGATGGATCATTCATTGATGTCATATTACGAGTACCTTGACCATCAACTGCATCATTAATTCCTACATAATAAGTTATACCAGGGCTACATCTTACAAGACCGTTCATAGTAGATGTAACGTCCTGATTTGCTAATCCAGTTGATGAAAGACTCGGAAATATAACATCATTAAGAGTTAATGTACAAACAGCAGTGGCTGTAAGTGTTACATTTAATTGTCCTGTAGGATGATTAGCCATAATATTAGAAATATTAATAGTATTTAGTAAGGTCATTTGGACCAGTAAATAGAGAAAAGAAAAATATTTCTTTATCATATAATTACCTATTATAATTGTTAATATATTTTTTAAAATTAATTAATCGTTAATTGTAGAGTCAATGTATCA
Organism: Rickettsia conorii; assembly: GCA_020726135.1. Lineage (GTDB taxonomy): Bacteria > Pseudomonadota > Alphaproteobacteria > Rickettsiales > Rickettsiaceae > DYTE01. Next base: position 3,058 of record DYTE01000005.1, on the reverse strand, counting down.
GAATAAGCGCCTGAAGTTACATTTTGTCCACCAAATAATAAAGCATATAATTGACAATCTTGCATACCTGTCCCTGTCCAATCAAATGCTTGGCCAGCTGTTGTTGATGTTGCAATTGTCTGTTTATCTACAATATATTGTAATTTATCTGTAGCAGTCCCATGACTCATTTGATGGATAAAATTTTGCCCCAGATCATTTGTACCATTTAATACTTGTAATGTAAAATTTCTTTGACCACTACAATTAACATTGATTGTAGTAGATGTTGTAACGCCAGTATTTGCTGGATTTCCACTTTCATATGCACCAAAGTTTAAAGCGCCTCCTGAAACTGTACATTCTCCTAACACACTCATTGTTACTTGAAATGTACCATTAGTAGCATAAGTAGTTGCAACTCCTGAAAATGTTAAAAGAATCATTTGGCTAAATAAATAAAGAAAAGATAGATATTTCTTTATCATATAATTACCTCTTTATTAGATTATTAAAATTTGTATTAATTATTTAATAATATTTACAGATAAAATACAAACAAATAATTTTAGAAAGTTAATTAAAATTAATTATTTTATATTTTTTCTTGATTATGTGATATATTTGTCTAAATATATATTAGTATATTTGTTATAAAGATCAGCTAAGGCTTTGATATTTAAGCTTAAACAAGTAATTATTGAATTAACTAGTAAGGTAGGTTGTTTATTTATATATAGAATCAATTGATGATTTAAATAATATTTGTTCTTCATTATTAAGATTTAACTCAATAATCTTTTCAATACCATTACGACCGATAATAACAGGAACGCCTGCAAAAATATCATTAACACCATAAAGATTTTGTAAATATACACTACATGGAATTATTTTTCGTTTATTTCTTAAATAGGCTTCTATGATTTCAACGCATGAAAATGCTGGACTATAATAGGCTGATCCATTTTTAAGTAAATTTACTATTTCAACACCAGCTGTTTTTGTACGTTCCACTATTTTATCTATATTAGATTTAGATGAAAAACCTAAATTTACTAGCTCCATAATTGGAATAGCATTAATAGTTGCATATCTAACTAATGGAAGCATTTTATCATTATGAGAACCAATTACCATAGAAGATACATTTTCATAAGAAACATTGAATTCTTCAGCTAAAAAATAGCTAAATCTTGCACTATCTAAAGATCCAGCCATACCAACAATTTTATTTTTTGCAATTGTTAGCTCATTAAACATTAGACTTACCATAATATCTAAAGGATTAGTGACAACAATAATAAAACTATTAGAACTATATTTTTTAATATTCATTGCTACAGTTTTGATGATTTCACTATTAATATTTAATAAATCATCACGAGTCATACCTGGTTTACGAGGACTACCTGATGTTACAACTATAATATCAGAATTTTCTATATCACTATAATCATTAGTACCTTTGATATTAATATTACAATTATTAAGAGCAGATGATTGCATAATATCAAGAGCTCTACCTTGAGGTAAACCATCTGTAATATCAAACATCACAACATTTGCAATATTATTTAAGCTCAGTAAATGTGCTATAGTACTACCTATATTACCAGCACCAATCAATGAAATTTTTAACATATATTCTTTACTTAAGGCTTTAGTTTCAGCAATTCTTCAATAGATAATTCTGTAAGATCATGAATTTCATCTATTGATTTATTTTTTGCAAACATTTTTTTTGCTAATTCTATTTTTTCTTCTATTCTACCTTTTTCTTCTCCTTCTATTCTACCTTCTATTCTACCTTTTTCTTCAGCTGAGATAATATAATCCCGTTCCTTTAACGATTCGCTCATATGGTTACGATATGCTTCTAATTCATCATTGCTCATTTTCAATATGCTTAAACGATCTGTAAGTTTCTTCATATAAGGTGACTTGAAATCATCTCTAACTTCGGAATATTTAGCAAAATATAACCATTCGTCTATTTCTTTTTTAATAATATCATTAAAGAGAGGTATTGAAATTATAAAATATTCTGGAAATATATTATATAAATCAAATATTTTACCACTCATATCGCCAATATGCATGTGCATCACTTCATTACTAGCCATCTCAGTAAAAATAGTTCTACCATGATATAATGGCGATTTCATATCTGAATATGGAAAATATAATAAATTAATATGAAATATTTTCTTGATACTAGTGTAATCCTCGGCTGCAAGGAGACTGTCTGTAATTAATCTACAACTATTAAAACAAGCTTTATGAAGGAACATATTAGTATATGAGCGATCTATTTCTACAATATATTTATGCCCATTATTATCCTCAACAATAACATCAGCAACACTACGTTTTAATTCTCTAGATTCTTTATTACTTTCACTTTCAAGTAAAGCCTTAATTTTTACAGCACCATATCCAGCATCTTGTAGTACTGCAGAAATAAAAGCTTCAACTATTTCATAATTGCCTTTATCTTTAAGTAGATATTTAATTGCATAATCAAGTGATACTAATGTTTTGCTACCCATATATTACCTTTAATTTTTATTATGTTTGATCTATATTTACATTTTTAACATATATTCTTTACTTAAGGCTTTAGTTTCAGCAATTCTTCAATAGA
>DYTE01000005.1:0-332 GCA_020726135.1 Rickettsia conorii | reverse complement strand
CATAATCAAGTGATACTAATGTTTTGCTACCCATATATTACCTTTAATTTTTATTTGTTGCAATATTAAGAATATTATATTATTTCTTGCTCAAGAATTCATAGAATCAAAAAATTGAGCATTATTTTTTGTATTACTTATTTTATCAAGTAAAAATTCAATAGCATCAACACTCCCCATTGAATTAGTAATACGTCTTAAAATCCACATCTTAGATAGAATATTTTTATCAACTAACAACTCCTCTTTACGTGTAGCTGATTTGATAATGTCAATAGCTGGATAAATACGTTTATCAGATATTTTTCTATCTAAAATTATTTCTGAATTAC